>CAZVAY010000180.1:0-6018 GCA_964625265.1 uncultured Sphingobacteriales bacterium
TTGATCGTGCTGGAAAACTTTTCGTTTGAAGCACCAAAGACCAGGGACTATGTTGAACTTCTTTCAAACCTGAAGCTTGAGGGAGTAAAAAATATGTTGGTTATTCCTGGAGAAGAGCAAAATGTGATTTTGTCAGGTAGGAATGTTCATAATGCCTATATTTGCACCCCTGAAAAATTGAATACATACGACATTTTAAATAATGAAATACTGATTTTGACAGAAAGTTCTGTTGATATTATTTCCAAAATTTTGAATTAATCTGAAATGGGTATCATAAAAAAGCCTCTGATCACTGAAAAATTTTCCGCTCTGTCCGAGTCGGAAAATAAATATGCTTTTGTTGTGGACAGAAAAGCCACCAAAGAGCAGATAAAAAGTGAAATAGAGAAATTGTTCGGTGTCAGGATCACTGCTATTAATACCATGATTTACCAGGGCAAGGAAAAAACCAGGTACACCAAAAGGAATATTTTGAGTGGCCGGACAGCAAGTTTTAAAAAGGCAGTAGTGACATTGAAAGAAGGTGATAATATTGATTTTTATAGTAATATCTGATAGTTATGGCATTAAAAAGATTGAAACCTACAACTCCTGGCCAGCGTTTTTCCGTTGTTAACGCATATGCTGAGGTAACAACCAGCAAACCGGAAAAATCTCTGACAAAAGGAGCTGGCAAATCAGGGGGAAGGAATAGCAAAGGCCGGATGACCATGAGGTATATTGGTGGAGGACATAAAAAGTCTTACAGGGTTATCGACTTTAAAAGAGATAAATTCAACGTTCCCGGTATCATCAAAACGGTTGAATATGATCCAAACCGTTCTGCATATATTTCATTGGTCGTTTATAAAGATGGTGAAAAAAGGTACATCCTAACACCTGAAGGTGTAAAAGTTGGACAGGAGATAGTCAGCGGAACAGGAATTTCACCTGAAGTTGGGAATACTTTGAAATTGAACGATATGCCGTTAGGTACAATCGTTCACAATATCGAACTTCAACCTGGCAAGGGCGGAGAATTGGCCAGAAGTGCCGGATCTAGTGCTCAGCTTGTAGCTCGTGAAGGCAAATATGCCACTATCAAACTTCCTTCAGGTGAACTCAGGAATATCCTTGTTAACTGCATGGCTACCATTGGCACAGTATCCAACTCGGATCATTCGCTTATCAAAAAAGGAAAGGCCGGAAGAAACAGATGGCTGGGCAGGCGTCCCCGTACAAGGGGTGTTGCTATGAACCCGGTTGACCACCCAATGGGTGGAGGTGAAGGAAAAGCATCCGGTGGTCATCCCCGTTCACGTACAGGCCTTTACGCTAAAGGTAAAAAAACAAGGAATAAAAATAAATCATCCAACAAGCATATTATTGAAAGGAGGAAAAAATAAATTTTATGGCACGTTCAATTAAAAAAGGACCCTACGTTTATTGGAAACTTGTTGAAAAAGTTGAGGAAATGAACAAAAAAGGCAAAAAAAGTGTCATCAAGACCTGGTCAAGAAGGTCTATGATCATACCTGACTTTGTGGGATACACATTTGCCGTGCACAATGGGAATAAATTTTTCCCGGTTTATGTGACAGAAAATATGGTAGGCCACAAATTTGGTGAATTTGCACCAACCCGTACTTTCCGTGGGCATCCTTTAAAGAATAAATAAATGGAAGCAGTAGCAAAACTTAAAAATTGTCCGTATCCTGCCAGAAAAATGAGGCTATTGGCTGACCTGGTCAGGAATAGGAGTGTGGAAGAAGCAGTGAATATTTTGAGGTTTCATTCAAAAAAAATGTATGCTGAAAAATTGGAAAAACTGATATTGTCTGCATTAGCTAACTGGGAAATTATTAATGAAGAAGGCAGAATTGACGAGGCAAACTTAACGATCAAATCTATCTGTGTTGATAATGCCCGTCAGTTAAAGAGAATCAGGCCTGCTCCACAGGGAAGGGCACACAGGATCAGAAAAAGATCAAACCACATTACAGTTGTTGTTGATTCAATAAATGATAATGAGGAAGTTGAAAATATAGTAAATCAAGAAACCATTACTGAATAATACGCATGGGACAAAAAGTAAATCCGACATTG
Organism: uncultured Sphingobacteriales bacterium; assembly: GCA_964625265.1. Classification (GTDB taxonomy): domain Bacteria; phylum Bacteroidota; class Bacteroidia; order CAILMK01; family JAAYUY01; genus CAYNBC01. The sequence continues at coordinate 2,089 of CAZVAY010000180.1, forward strand.
TTACGCCTTGGTTACATCCGGGGATGGGAATCCAACTGGTATAGTGAAAAAGACTACGCAGGTAAACTGATGGAAGACAACAAAATCCGTGAGTATGTTTATGCCCGTTTGTCGAAAGGTGGAATTTCAAAAATTGTCATTGAAAGAACCCTGAAAAGAATTACAGTAACCGTTCACACATCCAGGCCCGGCCTTGTTATTGGTAAAGGTGGAAATGAAGTGGACATGCTGAAGGAAGAATTAAAAAAGCTTACCAGGAAAGAAATACAAATCAATATTTTCGAGATCAGGAGACCTGAACTGGAAGCCAAACTTGTTGGTGAAAATATAGCGAATCAGCTAAAAGCAAGGATGTCGTATAGGAGGGCCATGAAACTTGCCGTTGCATCCACAATGAGAATGGGTGCTGTCGGGATTAAAGTAAAATGCTCGGGAAGGCTTGGCGGTGCTGAAATGGCAAGGACTGAAGAATACAAAGAAGGAAGAATCCCTTTACATACTTTCAGGTCAGATATTGATTATGCATTGGTTGAGTCGCATACTATTTATGGTACAATTGGTGTAAAAGTCTGGATTTGTAAAGGTGAAGTTTTTGGAAAAAGGGACCTTTCACTCAATTTTGGTATGTCAGGAAAAGATTCGTCAGGAAGAGGAAAACGTGGCGGTCAAAGGCGCAGGAATTCATAAAAAAGTAAAAGAGAATTGTAATGTTACAACCAAGGAAAACGAAGTTCAGGAAAGTTCAGAAGGGAAGAATAAAGGGAACTGCACAAAGAGGATCACTGATTGCTTTTGGAACATTCGGTTTAAAATCGCTGGAACCAGCAAGGATCACTGCCAACCAGATTGAGGCAGCCCGTGTTGCTATTACCCGGTATGTAAAACGTGAAGGACAACTTTGGATAAGAATATTTCCGGACAAACCGATAACAAAAAAACCTGCTGAAGTAAGGATGGGTAAAGGTAAGGGAGCACCTGAATACTGGGTAGCACCGATTAAGCCCGGGAGGATACTTTTTGAACTCGAAGGAGTGGCGTTTGAACAGGCAAAAAGGGCATTCCAACTCGGAGCCCAGAAACTACCTATTGCCACAAAAATGGTTGTTAGAAGAGATTACACCGGTGAATAAATAAAGGATTATGAAGTTTTCAGATATCAAGGAATTAACGACAAAGGAAATCAAGGAATTGATCCGGGATGAAAAGCTGAATTTCACCAAGTTGAGGCTCATGCATTCGGTCAATCCGCTTGACAATCCGCACAAACTGAAAGATGTAAAAAGGAAAATTGCCAGGCTTAAAACGGAACTCAAAAGCAGGGAACTAAGTATTAAAGAGTAAAAGAATGGAAAAAATAGAGAGAAACAGCAGAAAAGAAACTGTAGGACAGGTTGTTAGCTCAAAAGCCGATAAAACCATTGTTGTTCAGGTAGTGCGGAAAGTAAAGCACCCTATCTATGGTAAGATGATCCTGAAGTCAACAAAGTTTCATGCTCATGATGAAAAAAATGAGTGTAATGAAGGTGATAAGGTCAAGATTATGGAAACAAGGCCTTTGAGCAAAAACAAAAGATGGAGATTGGTGGAAATTTTAGAAAAAGCCAAGTAAGATGATTCAGAAAGAAAGCAGATTAAAAGTAGCTGATAACAGCGGAGCCAAAGAGGTACTTTGCATAAGTGTTTTGGGTGGGACCAAAAAGCGTTATGCCTCGGTTGGGGACCAGATAGTGGTAACTGTGAAATCAGCCATACCAACCGGTAATACCAAAAAAGGAACAGTATCAAAAGCTGTTGTTGTCAGGGCAAGGAAAGAAGTAAGAAGAAAAGACGGCTCCTATATCCGTTTTGATGATAATGCCTGTGTGTTGATCAGTGAAGTCGGAGAGCCTGTTGCCACAAGGATTTTTGGCCCGGTTGCACGGGAACTAAGGGAAAGGAAATACATGAAGATTGTTTCATTAGCACCAGAAGTTATTTAATCATGAAAAAGAAAGAAAATACTGCGTATAAGCTTAAAATCAAGAAAGGCGATAATGTTGTTGTTATTTCGGGCAACAACAAAGGCAAGCAAGGAAGGGTTTTGTCTATTTTAAAAGACAGAAACAGGGCTATTGTAGAAGGAGTTAATATCCTTACAAAACATAGTAAGCCCACCCAGGATAATCCTGATGGCGGCATTATTAAGAAAGAAGGCACTATCCATTTGTCCAATCTTATGCTTATTGACCCCAAATCATCTGATCCTTCTCGTATTGGTAGAAGGGAAAATGAAAACGGTAGATTGGTCAGATATGCAAAAAAATCCGGGGAGGAAATTAAGTAATGGAAACGATACCTACATATAAGAAAAAATACCTTGAGGAAGTAAGCCCTGAGCTTACAAATCAGTTTGGATACCAAAATGTCATGCAAATTCCCAAGCTTGAGAAAATCAGTATCAACCAGCGGGTTGGAGAAGCTGTTGCTGACAAGAAGCTTATTGACAAATCACTGGAAGAAATTACTTTGATCTCAGGACAAAAAGCGGTACCGTGTTACGCCAGAAAATCGATATCAAATTTCAAATTGAGGGAAGGGATGCCTATTGGTGTTAAGGTAACACTACGTGGTGAAAGAATGTGGGAATTTCTCGAAAGGTTTATTTCCATTGCATTGCCCAGGGTAAGGGACTTCCGTGGAATCAGCGATAAAGGATTTGATGGCAGGGGGAACTATACCATGGGTATTACTGAACAAATTATTTTCCCGGAAATTGACCTTGATAAAGTTTCAAAGATCAATGGCATGGATATCACTTTTGTTACCAGCGCCAATACAGACAAGGAAGCTTATGCATTGTTAAAAAAAATGGGATTACCATTTAAAAATCAAAACTCTTAAGAAATAAGATATGTCTAAACTATCAGTTATAGTACGGAACAGAAAAAGAAGAAAATTGGTAGACAAATATGCAGATAAAAGAGCTGCATTAAAAGCTGCCGGAGACTATGCCGCTTTGGATAAACTGCCCAAAAATGCCTCACCCGTACGAGTAAGAAACAGGTGTGAAATGACTGGCAGGCCCCGTGCTTATAGCAGGCAATTTGGTGTATGCCGTAATGTATTTAGGGAAATGGCCCAACAAGGATTGATTCCAGGGGTAAAAAAAGCAAGTTGGTAAAAAGCAAGAAATTATGGATACAATAGGAGATTATTTGACCCAGATAAGAAACGCCATGAAGGCGAAGAAGAAAGTTGTTGAGATACCACGTTCAAAAGAAAAAGTGGCGATAACTCAAATACTGAAGAACTCTGGATATATTTTGAATTATAAAATTGATGAGACTAAAAATGTTCAGGGCTCAATAAAAATAGCTTTGAAATATGATGCTTTGACAGGTAGTCCTGCAATTCAAAAACTTGGAAGAATAAGTAAGCCAGGACTGAGAAAATACTCAGATGCCAAATCATTACCGAGGATCATCAACGGGCTTGGAATAGCAATCGTTTCCACATCAAAAGGTATAATGACAGATAAAGAAGCCAGAAAACAACATGTTGGTGGCGAAGTTCTTTGTTATGTTTATTAAAAAGAGATAAAATGTCAAGAATAGGAAATTCACCCATAACAATCCCTGAAGGAGTTGAGGTACAGATAAGCAAGGGTAACCTTGTGTCTGTTAAAGGCAAGAAAGGAGAACTTTTTCAACAGGTTGACCCGAGTATACAATTGAATCTTGAAGGGAATACCCTTACACTGAATCGCCCGACAGATTCAAAACGGCACAAATCCATGCATGGTTTGTACAGGACACTTGTTGCCAATATGGTTGAAGGTATTTCAAAAGGATTTACCATAGAACTGGAATTAATTGGTGTTGGATATAAAGTCAATAATTCAGGGCAAAACCTCGAACTGTCATTGGGCTATTCACATGATATTATTTTTGT
>CAZVAY010000181.1:0-5958 GCA_964625265.1 uncultured Sphingobacteriales bacterium
ACTGCCATGTCGATCATATCCTGGGGAATGCTTATGTAACAGAAAAATACGGACTTGGTTTGGAAGCACACGAAAAAGAGCAGGACAACCTCAGGCAATCCGACCCACATGCATTTCTGTATGGGTTGGGTGCTCCTAAATCCCCGCCCATTTCCAGGTTTTTAAACGATGGGGATGAAATTACGCTGGGATCGAACACCTTACAGGTTCTCCTGGTACCCGGGCATACTGCCGGGCACATTGTTTTGTATTGCAAAAACAACAGGTTTGTTATTAGCGGTGATGCGTTGTTTGAGCGTAGCATAGGCCGTACTGATTTACCCGGTGGAAATTATGAACAACTGATAGATTCGATATTTACCAAACTTTTTATTCTCGAAGACGATGTAGTTGTTTACCCTGGGCATGGAGCACCAACCACCATTGGTGAAGAAAAAAAATACAATCCGTTTTTAGCTGATTATCTGTAGAAGTTTAACGATTTTTTTCAATCAGTACGGTAGCCAGGGCGGCAATTCCTTCTCCCATTCCGATTATACCACTTTGTTCTGCGGTTTTTGCCTTTACTGAAACCTGATCTGAGGGTATTTTCAGGCAATCTGAAATATTTACTGTTATGGCAGGCAAATACAATTGAAGTTTGGGTTTTTCCAATATCACAACCGAGTCTATATTACCGATGCTGTAGTGATGTTGGTCCAGCATTGCTTTTGTTCGTGCCAGTAAATCGATACCGGAAGCATTTTCCCATTCCTCTGATTCATCCGAAAAATGAGCGCCAATATCTGCCATTGCAGCAGCCCCCAGCAGGGCATCAATAATGGCATGGATCAAAACATCGCCATCTGAATGAGCTTTACAGGATTTTTCAAAAGGAATATGGGTGCCACCTAAAAAGAATCCGTCACCGGGAATAAGACGGTGAAAATCAAAGCCAATTCCGGTACGCATGGTGGAATTTCCGGGACTATTGTTCTTTTTCGCCAATGTTGAAGATCAGCGTAAACCTGACCGTTTTGTCAAGCGGGCTGGTCTGGCTGGCCGTTTTGTTGTTGGTAGGAATCAGGTACGATACATCCAGGTTAAGGATGTTGTATTTTATTCCAACGCCCAGTGACACAAACTGCCGGTTACCTTTGGTTTTGTGTTCATAAAAATAACCTGCCCGTGCAGCAAATTGTTTTTGATACCAGTATTCAAACCCAAAGGCCGGGTTGATTTCCCTGAGTTCTTCCTTGAACCCGCCAGGGGCATCAGAGAAAGACTGAATAGCACCGGCAATAACAGGTACATTGGGATTGTTTCCTTTAAAAATAACCGGATTGCCATCAGCATCATAAATGGGGTTGCCAAACGAGTCAATATTGTAAAAAGGTGGTGTGGGAACAAGCAACTTATTCAGGTCGAATGTAAAGGCTATTTCGTTAAAGTCATCTATATGATAGTTGAAATAGGAACCTATCCTCAGGTTCATGGGAATAAAGTCCCTATCGGTTTCATCGGTATAGGTTATTTTTGATCCAATGTTGGAAATATTGGCTCCCAGGTTGATATCAAGCTCCTGTCCATTGATCTTACGGGGTTCCATCTGGTAAAAGAATGAAATGTCTCCGGCACCGGCAATACCGGGTTTGGTTATGGCCCCGTTCTGAAGCAGGGTATTTCCAGCCAGGTTAGAATATATAAATCGAAGTGATACACCGAGGGCAAACTGTTCTGAGAGCTTACGTGCATAATTACCGTCCAGAGCCAACTCGTGCGGCCTGAAATCGCCCATATACTCACCATTTTCATTGGTAAAAGTGATATCTCCCAGGCTAAAATACCGCAGTCCAAAACCAAATGCCGACATATTATCTATCCTCTTATAACCGGTTAAATAGGATAAATTGATGTCAGGTACCAATGACTTCAACCAGGGAATGTAAGAGAGCGAAAAGGCCATGTCTTTATCGGCAAAAGCAATTTTGGCCGGATTCCAATGTAGTGCATTGGGGTCCAGGGGCAGCGCTACTCCGGCATCTCCCATGGCTCCGGATCTTGAATCTGGCGTGATCATAAGGAATGGTACTGCCGTTGTTATAACATTACGTCCTTCTTTAGCCCTGAGCCATTCGTCTTCTGCCGTTTGGGCAAAAGCCGGTTTTATCAATGATACCAGGCCTACAAAAGCTAATAGGTAAAGCACTCGTTTTGAAATATTCATTTTGTTAATCAAATTAAATTATGGCAAAATTAATAAAAGATTTACAATGCAGTTTTTTTTATGGAATTATCAGTAATCTTGATGTTTTTGAAACGAATGTTTCATTTTCAGTGGTCAGGTTTACCCTGTAAAAATATACGCCCGGATCAAGTTTTTTATGAAAGGAAGTTCTGCCATTCCAGCGAAATCCGAGAAAGGTATTTCCTTCCAGATATACCTCTTCGTTCTGTAAATAAACAAGGCTTCCGTTTGTATTGTAAACCTGAAGGCTTAGTTCAACATTCTGTCCCGACAGGTTGTGCTTAAACCGGAATGTAGTTTGGCTGCTGAAAGGGTTGGGATAGTTTATAAGCTCTTCAATAAAAGGCTTTTCTGAATTTACGACTTCAAATACCGTTGTAGCTGTGGCCGAATTATTAGCTACATCCCAAACTTTTACAGTTAGATGGTGAACGCCTTCAGCCAGGCCTTTAAACGGATAATTAATCACTCCATGAGTGTAGTCATTCAATCTGGATTCGTAATAGTTGTTGAGTATTATCGGATCGCCATCATCCAGAATGGCAATTAATTCATGCCCGATGCCATTACCGGTTGTATTGATGCCGTTTTCGTCAAAGACTTTGGCAATCATCACAGGATTTTCATCTACTTTGCCACCGTAAATAAAATTGGTATCGCCCATAAAAAGAGACAATTCAGGGCTGGTATTGTCAGGTACAATATTTTCATCTGTTCCGCCCACAATAAACTTGTCATAATATCCTTTGGCGTCAACAACATCATTGGTAGCATAATAAGTGATCTTTCCGCTGCCTTCTACATAGGATATGTCTTTAGGCACGATAAAGCTGAAACTGAATTCACCATTTTTTACCGTTGCCTTGCCCTTGTACAAAATATTGTTCTGTGTATAAAACTGCACCTTTTTGGTAAGCGGGTCATTGGCAAGTGTGGAAGTCAGGGTTTTTTTGTCAAAAATAGTTGGGTAAACCACCCCGTTAAAACCGCTCATTTTATTCCCGTCATTGTCCCGGATTTCCCCCTTTATTGTTACTGAAGATAAAGCTTTGAATGTATCAGGTACACTGAGGGTGGCTACTTTATATTGCGGGTATGCAAGCCTTAAAGCAGGATCGCCAAGGAGAATAAATTTTCGTGTATTGGAATGATAAGTTGTCTTGTCCTTTGTTTCCACATTGATCTCGCCAAATGTTTTGGACATACCCCCGGTCTGCTCAAATATATTTGACAGGTAGAGGTTATTGGTCAACTGGTTGTTAGCGCTCACGTACACCACACGCGAGGTAGTCAGCATGGCAATAGACCCTCCTTCCGGGTTGAGCAATACCATTTCACCTGCCGAAACCCTGGCAGGATCATCATAACGGCTGAACTCACAGGTGGCCGTAACAAATAACGGAAGGTTTTCCATATTATTCCAGGCATTAATATCCGGTATTTCCAGGACTCTTTCATGAGCCCATCCTGCCTCCCCTCCATGGCCAATATAGTTTACTATAAGTGAGCCTCCCTCTACATTGGCATTGATTGCAGTTTGTGCATCGGGGTATTTGTTGCCATTGGGTGATGATACCTGCTGAAAAGCATCCATATATATTTTCACCAGGTTGATATCTTGATAATTATCCTCAATGGAAACGGCCAGGCTTTCTGTCTGCCGGATATGGTCATTAAAACCATCATCGTCTCCATCATCCGCAACAAAAGTAATACGGGTCCGCCAGTCGCCAAAAGATTGTTTGGACACGTAGGATTTTACTTTATCAACCATAGCCTGAGCCTGGGTTTTGGTATGAACCGGAAATCTCCCGATCTGCAGGTCAATCCTGTGGTTTTGTGTTGCAGTAATATTGTCCCAATCACCTTCATTATCGTCCAGGAAACCATAATAATCGTCTGAAGCGTATGAACTTATGGGTGAATAGATGTAGGGGCTCTGGTAGGTCGGAACAAAGTTGGTGTTGCCCTGAAGAACATTTTTGTAATCATAACTGGCATCTCCAAATAACAGAAGGTATTCGGGTTTGTCAAGCGGATTTTGTGCCGATTTATATAAATACCGCATAAAATCCCGGATAGCCGTAATATCCTGGGCCCCGGAGGAAAATTCATTGTAAATAAGTGCCGGAGTAGTTACCAATATCCTCAACGAATCGTGCTCTTTATGGAAATCGGCCAGTTGGTTGGCTGCATCCAGATAATCGGGATAGGCTATGATCACCATATCAACCGGATCGACACCATGAAGGTCCTGGTTTGCCAATTCACCAACCGCTTTTGGTTTTTTTGCCGCAGCAGGAGTAAAAGCAATAAACTGACGTAAAGTATCTGCATTTACCCGGAAAGATAAAATATTTCCTGCTGAAGAATATTGCTGAGCCAAAACCTTATGATCGTAGGTAATATCCCAGATATTTACATCACCTAAAGCTGAATTTAACTGGTACTCAACAATATTATTCAGGAGCGACTTTGCATCCCTGAACATGAGTTGTCCCGAGGTGAGTTTTAATTTACAACGCGCAATTATCTCGAAATAATTCAACCAACCCACCGACAGGCCACTGGGCTTTGAATAGGTATAGGAAATGGTTATATTGTCTGCCTGGGGGTTGAAATTGTATTTTTTTTTCGAAATACGGCAATAGTCATCCAGATAATCCGAAACACTGACATTATCAATTCCCTGAGTAAGAGTTTGATTTCCCGTTGAAATGGTAAAGAAGTTATTGCTTTTCCCAAACTCTGAACGTGCAGCTACATAAGAAACCAACTGAGCATCTTCTGTTGGAATAACACCGGGAAGTGTAACATTAAAAGAATACAAAGTTGTCAGGTTAAAGGTTTCTCCAAACCAATCGCGGCCTGATTTAACATAATCGGTTACATCTGTCCGAAGTGTTTTTTCGTGAAACACAAGGCAATCGTATTCATCGGTAGTGTAATCAGGGTTATCCGAGAGGTTAGGCTGAACCCCTATTCTTTGCCCCTTTCCTTTTGAGACAGTAATAAAATAATAGGCCCTTTCGCTATATTCATTCAATACGTGCGAATAAGTACCGCTATTCTGATCGTAATTCCATTTATGAGGGCCCTGGCCGTAAAACAAAACATAATCGCCAGGATCAAATGAATGATCGGATTCCCCTTCAACATATATGGCGTTTTCCAGTAAGTCTTCCGGACGGTACGCACTGTTGGCCTGGGGCAACATGCCACCTCCGTTACCATATATTCTGATATCCCCCGGATCCAGGTTATCCACATCCATCCCCAGTTGTTTCAAATAATCATAATCCATCTTAAAAACACCCGATTCGGAAATACTTATTTTATACCATTTGCCGGTGGCCAACACTGAGTTGATCTTTTGAGTGGACCTCCTTTCAGGCCGTTGTATTTTTTTACCCGGCTGTACTTCAATAGTAAAAGAGCTCAATAGTTCATAAGTACCTGATTCAATATTTTTCCTCACCGGTATTATTGTTACCGCTGCGAAAGTATGGCCTCGTTGAAATACAGTTTCTTTTTTTATTTCTATCTTTTGCCCAACTTCATAGATAGGAATCCTTGTTGCAGGGAAGTAAATTTCGTCAGAGAGTACTACTTCAAAATCACATGCGTAGGGCGGTGCAAAGTATTCAGTATATTTGGGAACAGACTGATCATCAAAGTGGACAATAGCACCCTCAAAATTATCAACTTCAAAAGTATTTCCGAGACTGTCA
>CAZVAY010000182.1:0-5942 GCA_964625265.1 uncultured Sphingobacteriales bacterium
TTTTAGTTTATTAATTTAGAACACTTCAAAACAATCTCATTGGGTTATCTTTGCCAATTATTCTGAATGCTTTAAATTTACAGGATTATTAACTTACCATGAGCGAAAATTTTTCTTACCTGAGCAATGCAGCAGCATCCACCATTGATGAATTGTATCAGACCTGGCTGAAAAACCCGGATGAAGTGGAAGAAAGTTGGCGTAAGTTTTTTGAAGGATTTGAGTTCGCCAGGGCTACTTTTCACGAATCGGAGGAATCAACCGAGCTGTTTTCGCAGGAGTTCAGGGTGCTCAACCTGATCAACGGCTATCGAAGTCGTGGCCATTTATTTACCCATACCAACCCGGTAAGAAAAAGACGGGATTATTCCCCGACCCTGGATTATCATAATTTCGGCCTTGAGGATAGCGACCTTGAAACCACATTTAAAGCCGGTAATGAAATCGGGATTGGGCCTGCCAAATTAAAGGACATCATCAGCCACCTGGAAGACACCTATTGCGGTTCCATTGGGGTGGAGTATTATTACATTCGTGACCCTGAAAAAATTGAATGGCTAAATTACAAAATTGAGCATGACAGGAATATTCCCGATTTTTCAACCCCAATTAAAAAGCATATTTTTTTTAAACTAAACCAGGCTGTCGGTTTTGAACAGTTTCTACAAAAAAAATACCTGGGCCAAAAGCGCTTTTCGCTGGAAGGCGCTGAAAGTGTTATTCCGGCACTGGATGCTGTTATTGAAAAGGGGGCATCACTGGGAACAGAAGAATTTATTATTGGCATGCCTCACCGTGGCAGGTTGAATGTCCTGGCCAATATTCTGAACAAATCCTACACCCAGCTTTTCAGTGAATTCGAAGGGTTTGAGTATTCGGACGACTTGTCCCTTGGGGATGTCAAATACCACCTGGGTTATACGGCTGATGTAGTGTCGCGAAAAGGACAGATCATCAAACTCAGCCTGTCGCCAAACCCATCTCATCTGGAAACTGTCGGGCCGGTAGTTACCGGTATGACACGCGCTAAAATAGACCAGGAATACAAGGGCAACCACGAAAAAATAACTTCTATTTTGCTTCATGGTGATGCTGCTGTGGCCGGACAGGGAGTTGTTTACGAAGAAGTTCAGATGGCCGGGTTAAAAGGATATAAAGTCGGTGGAACGATTCACCTCGTGATCAACAACCAGGTTGGATTTACTACTGATTACAAAGATGCACGCACCAGTACCTACTGTACCGATGTAGCAAAAGCAACACTCAGCCCTGTTTTTCATATTAATGGTGACGATGTGGAAGCCCTGGTATATACTATTGAAATGGCCATGGAATACAGGCAGAAATTCCACAGCGATGTATTTATCGATATCCTTTGCTATCGCAGGCACGGGCACAATGAAAGTGACGAGCCCAGGTTTACGCAGCCAACACTTTACAGGGCTATCTCCCAACATCCTGACACCAGGCAGATCTATGCAGAAAAATTGATCCGGGACAATGTATTGACCGATACAGAAGTCAACCATATCAAGCAACAGTTTGAAGAAATGTTGCAGGATAGATTGCTGGAAGCACGAAAAAAAGGACTATCGCTGATCACCAATATTTTTGAAAATAAATGGGAAAAACTCCGGAAAGCAAAACCGGAAGATTTTGATAAATCGCCAGATACCGGTGTAGGTAAAAAGCAACTCCTTCAAATTGCGGAGAGGATGACTGCCATTCCAAAAGATATCGCAGTTTTCCGAAAAGCCAGGCGGATTGTTGAATCAAGATTGGAAACCATAAAAAACAATCCCGATAAAATTGACTGGGCTATCGCGGAGCATCTTGCCTTCGGCAGCATATTGCTTGAGGGCAACCTGATCAGGTTTACCGGCCAGGATGTAGGTAGAGGTACTTTTTCTCACAGGCATGCTGTGCTCAGTATTGAAGATAGTGATGATAAGTTTATTCCGCTTCAGCATCTTGACCCAGACCAGGAGCGCTTCGAGATTTACAACAGCCCCCTGAATGAGTATGCTGTGCTTGGTTTTGAATACGGGTATTCTTTGGTTTACCCAAACGACCTGACCCTCTGGGAAGCCCAGTTTGGTGATTTTGCCAATGGCGCACAGATCATCTTCGACCAGTATATCAGTAGTGCTGAAGATAAATGGAAAATTCAAAGCGGTATTGTAGCCTTGTTGCCTCATGGTTTTGAAGGACAGGGCCCCGAGCATAGCAGCGCCCGAATTGAAAGGTTCCTTACCCTTTGTGGTGACAACAATCTACAAATTGTCAATTGTACAACACCTGCCAATTATTTTCATGTTTTACGCAGACAGCTTAAAAGAGATTTCAGAAAGCCACTGATCATTTTTACCCCGAAAAGCCTACTCAGGCACCCACAATGTATTTCACACCTGGATGAATTGGCCAAAGGCCGGTTTACAGAATTGTACGATGAAACTTATCTGGAAAAGCCTGATGAAATCAACAAAGTAGTATTTTGCTCCGGAAAACTTTATTACGACTTGCTGGAAGAAAGGGGGAAAAGAAATATTACAGACACAGCCATTATCAGGATGGAACAGATTTACCCTGTCCCGTACAAACATATTGAAGCGATCAAAAAGAAATACAAAAAAGCAGGCAAATGGCTTTGGGTACAGGAAGAACCTGAGAACATGGGCCCATGGCCGTTTATTATGCGTAAATTACCGGAAATGAAATTCACTGTTGTTGCCAGGAAAGAAAGCGGCAGCCCTGCAGGAGGCCTGGTAAAAAAACATATCAAGCGCCACAAAAGGATCATGGAGCTTACATTCGGCAAGCTTTAAGAGATTTAGGTTTACCTTGACATTAAAAATCAAATCCTCTTATTTATGAACCTCTTTATAAAATCCCGATTTTCATCGTCAATATTTATCTGAAAATTCAAAATTTTTCAGGTTAACACCATAGTACAAAAAAAGCTCCCCGGAGGGAGCTTTCATTATTTAACCCAATACCTGCTTATCTCACAAGTACTTTAGTCAATTGAGTTTGTCCTTCGGAACTGATGCGGACGAAATAAATTCCCCGCTTCTGGTTTCCAAGGTCAATGACCACACGGATTCCTGATGAATGCTGTGTAACCAAATTTTCACCCAGTGCGTTGACCACATTAATATCATATTCTTTGTTACCAGGGTTCAAGATAGTGAACGTTCCATTGTTCGGGTTAGGATAAACAACAAAGTTCAACCCTTCAATTTCCCTGATTGAAGTAATATCAAAATGAACGAGGTCGTTGGTGTCGCGTGGGAACACCTGGTAGCCCTCATCAAACGGAAATTTGCTGTCGTACTGTCCTACCAGGCCTGTCAGCAAGAAAGTATCTAACCTGGGGGCAGTGCCATGAACATTGCAGTCGGTGACAATTCTCATCTGGAATGTATCCACCCCATTGGTGACATCTACATTAACAGAATAGTCGGTTGGTTTTGGCCACTGGCTGGTATCTGCTACCCAAACTTTTTCCAGTTTGACCAGTTCACCTTCATTGTCCTCGATAAGTTGTGTTACAACTGTTGGTGCCATCAGCGTTTGATTCGAGTCAGTCAGGACAATTTTATCCGGGTCGAATTCCGTCAATCCATTGTAAAAGCTGACTTTACCTCTCATCATCAGCTCATCACCCTGGCGGAAGTTATAGTCCAGTGTTCCGGAATAATGATAAATCCAGATCCCCCTGACGCCATCATGCAGGACAAAATTCAATCCCGGCTTATAAGCCCGGTAGTTGATCCCATAAACAACACCTTTGATCCAGCACTTCACATTCAGTGAATCGGGAAATCCTGTTGTCGGGTTAGTTGAAAGTATTTGAGAGATAGTGTACATAGGAAGAATCTCTTCATTTTCTGCAGCGGGGGTAGGAACAGCCATTTTGAGCCCGCCCGTTGCATTGGGGATCCTGGCCCAGCTTGTATCGGCACCCGAAGCTTTGTACGTAATATAATCAGCAATTGCACCCGGGTTAGTCAGGACAACATCACCGCCTGCTGCATTGAATGAGAAGCTGCAATGCAGGTCACCGGTTTCATTGGCATCCCATACAAGCAGATAATCTTTGCCATCAATGGTAGTATCAGGGAACATCCATTTGGTTGAGTCAATTTTAGAATCTGACAGGGCCCAGCCACTCAGTGATACCGGGTCACTGGAGGGGTTGTAAATTTCAACCCAGCCGTTGGTGGATGAACCTTTGGCTAAAACTTCATTGATCACCAGGGGAGCATATACCACCGGATGTTCATACAGGTCGGATGAATCTCTTGGGAAAAGTTGATAACCATCCAAATAAGGAGAACTTGCATCATACTGGCCTACCACACCGGAAATATCAAACTGTCCTGCCGGAGCAGCCATTCCGTGAAGGTCTGATTCCGTTTCAACACGCAGTGTGAAAGTATCATTTCCATTGGAAACATCTATATTCCTGCCATAAGAACCGGCTGTCCATTGTGCGGGGTCAATCAGCATGACATTCTCCAGGGTAACCACCTCACCTTCTTTGCTTTCATCAAGCATCGTTACAACTGTTGCTGCTTGTTCGGTATTGCCTGAACTCAGCACATTAATAGAGTCAGGTGCAAACTGGGTAAGCCCTTTATATTGCGAAACTTTTCCATATACTTCGATTTTGTCACCGCGGGCAAAGACATCATAGCCTTTGGTACCGGAATAATTATAAACCCATATGCCGGCAGTACCATCATGTACCACGAACTGCAGGCCAGGTTTGTACGCGCGATAGTTAACACTGACAACCACTCCGGTTATCCTACAGGATACATCCAGTGAATCGGCTACCCCATCGGCATCTTCGGTAGTGAGGGTGCTGATAGGATAAGTAGGGATACCGGGGCCTGGAGGAATAAAGGTATGTGAACCAACGCCAGTCCAGTAATTCTTGGGATAAACCAGCCACTCCGAAGTCAGGGAGTCAGTTCCAGCAGAACAGGTCCAGCAACTTTGAGGTCCGTCTACCGATGATTTCCTGATCAGTGTATGGTCCTTTGTTGCATCAGCCACACCGGCAACAGCCCATCCTGAACCCGGGTTAGTGGGGAATGAACCAATCAGGTCAAGGACTTTTACATATACATCTTCGGGTGTGCCATCTCCATCGTAATCAAATGAAATGGTGTCGGTTTGTGAACCATCAGTCACTACCTTAGCCAGGGCACGGGCATCATTGCCATTGAAATAACAAATCCCGGATCCTGTCAGGTCGGCAACGGCAAGTATGGATGCATCGGCTGATGCATTAGCAATAACGTAAACATCATTGTTGGCCAGCATACCCGATAAAGTATCCAGGTATTCATCCACTGGGCCTCCGTTAGAATTTTGTAGAATAAAGTAATTGTGTAAGTCAACCGTACTGCCTGTTCCATTGAATATTTCCATGTATTTGTTGTTGCTTGAACCTTCGGCATATTCCGATATAAACAGGTCGGAAGCCTGGCCAAATACAACAAATGAAAGCAGGGTCAACCCAAACGTTTGTAAAAATCTCTTTTTCATTTTGCTGATTATTTAGTTTAACAAGAATATTCTGTAAGCAAATGTAAATTAATGAAGTAAATTCTGAATGCTTTTGCCTTGTTTTTTAGTCCACAACAAAATGTGCATAAACAGGATAAAAATGTTGATTAATCAGACAAAACCAACTAACCCGAATTATTTACCTATTCAAATTAGTTCTTGAATTCCTGTTAACAAATTAGGAAATGACACTGTTGTGTAAGTATATTTGCCAGGTACAATAAAATCTCTGCTATGGAAATTATTACCACTCCCATTGAAGGCCTGTTGATCATCAAACCGGCAGTTTTTAAAGATGAAAGGGGGTATTTTTATGAAGCCTATAACGAACAAACCTATAAGGAGCATGGCATTGAGCTTAA
>CAZVAY010000183.1:0-5926 GCA_964625265.1 uncultured Sphingobacteriales bacterium
CCAGTGTGGCTGATCATCCTCTCAGACCAGCTACCCATCGTTGCCTTGGTGAGCCGTTACCTTCACCAACAAGCTAATGAGCCGCATGCCCATCCCAAACCGCCTGAGCTTTAATCAAAAAACCATGCGGAATTTTGATATTATGGGGAATTAATTCCCGTTTCCGGGAGCTATGCCCCAGTTTGGGGTAAGTTGCATACGTGTTACGCACCCGTGCGCCACTCGTGTATCTCCGAAGAGACCTTACCGTTCGACTTGCATGTATTAAGCCTGCCGCTAGCGTTCATCCTGAGCCAGGATCAAACTCTTCGTAGTAAAAGAATTTCCAGTTGTCTAACTCAGAACCTTATTGATTCCACAAACCTTAAAAGAACTTTACGATCGCTATTGACCGATATATTTTACATTCAAATTGGGAGTGCAAATTTAAAAGTGGTTATTCAACTAACCAAACTTTTTTCTTTTTTTTCTCATCTCCCTGAAAGAACGTTTTTTCCTCGATTGGAATATATTAATTTCTTAAATGCGGGTGCAAAGGTAAGCGGATTTTCAATACACGCAAATAAATTTACTATTTTTTTATAACTAATTTGTTTTATCGTGATTATCTGATACTTAGGTGGAGAATTAATGATCTGGTTTATTCACTCATTCTTGATGCGCCTTATCCGGAGATTTTACTTCTATTAATTAATGTATAGACTTTTATCTGATCATTCTCATCCAGATATTTTGTTAGCTTTGCAATTCAAAAAAAATTAAATAAACAAACTGATATGACAGATTTCAAAGAATATAAAATTGCGAATATTGATTTAGCAGATTTTGGCAGAAAAGAAATTGAACTGGCTGAGATTGAAATGCCGGGTTTGATGAGCATAAGAAAAAAATATGCTGCTGAGAAGCCTTTAAACGGTGTACGAATTATGGGTTCGTTGCATATGACTATTCAAACAGCTGTACTTATTGAAACATTATTGGATCTGGGGGCTGATGTCAGGTGGGCTAGTTGCAACATTTTTTCTACCCAGGATCATGCAGCAGCAGCGGTAGTCAGAGATAAGCATGTTCCTGTATTTGCCTGGAAAGGTGAAACACTTACAGAGTATTGGTGGGCTACACAGCAGGCTTTGAGTTTCCCAGGAGGTAAAGGCCCTCAGCTCATTGTTGATGATGGGGGGGACGCAACGCTAATACTTCATTTAGGAGTCAAAGCAGAAAAAGACCTTTCTATTCTAAATAAGAAACCTGAAAGCGAAGAGGAAGGAATTATTTTAAATCAAATTAAAAAAACGCTTGAAAAGGACTCTTCAGCATATTCAAAACTTACGTCTGAGTGGCAGGGCGTTTCGGAAGAAACGACTACCGGGGTACACAGGCTTTATGAAATGGCTAAAAAAGGGGAGTTAATGGTTCCGGCCATCAATGTTAATGACTCAGTTACAAAATCAAAGTTTGACAATAAATACGGTTGCCGTGAATCATTGGTGGATGCTATAAAAAGGGCTACAGATGTCATGTTATCGGGCGAGGTTGCTGTTGTATGCGGATATGGCGATGTGGGAAAAGGTTCTTCTCAGTCGTTAAGATCAAATGGTGCCCGGGTCATAGTTACTGAAATCGACCCGATTTGTGCTTTACAGGCATCGATGGAGGGTTTTGAAGTTAAACCAGTTGAAGATGCATTGCCGGAAGCTGACCTGTTTGTTACTACTACAGGAAACCGGGATGTTATTACCGCTGAACATATGTCGAAAATGAAAAACATGGCTATTGTTTGTAACATTGGCCATTTTGATAATGAGATACAGGTTGATAAACTTAAAAAATGGCCGGGAATTAAGCATTTTAACATCAAGCCCCAGGTGGATCAATATCAATTCCCGGATAATCATTCTATCATTCTTTTGGCAGAAGGCAGGCTTGTAAACCTGGGTTGTGCCATGGGACACCCTTCATTTGTTATGAGTAATTCGTTTTCAAATCAGACTTTGGCCCAGATTGACCTTTGGGAGAATAATTACAAACCTGGCGTGTACCGCTTAGCCAAGCATCTTGACGAAGAAGTAGCCAGGTTACATCTGGAGAAATTAGGTGTTCAATTGACCAAACTTTCAGAGGAACAAGCAAAATACATTGGAATACCTGTTGATGGCCCTTATAAGCCTGATCATTACAGGTATTAATATTTCACGTCCTCAAAATACGGATCAATGACAAGGTTAAGTGTTAACCTGAATAAAGTTGCCCTGATCAGAAATGCCCGTGGCGGGAATTTGCCTGATCTCCTAAAAGTAGCAAAAGACTGTGAAGTATTTGGAGCAGAAGGAATAACTGTTCACCCCAGACCTGACGGGAGACATATTCGCTATGAGGATGTCATAAACCTAAAAAGGGAAATAGGCACAGAATTCAACATCGAAGGTAACCCAACACAGCATTTTATCGACCTGGTTTTAGATATTAAGCCAGCCCAGGTGACTTTGGTCCCGGATGAACCTAACCAACTCACATCAGATCATGGCTGGAATACGCGTAAGTTTAAAGATTACCTGGCTGAGATTATTTCTGTTTTTAAAAATTCAGGAATAAGAACATCTATTTTTATTGATCCTGTGACTGATATGATAAAATTTGCTGCCAAAACCGATACTGACAGAATTGAATTATATACTGAACAGTTTGCCAGAGATTATCCCATAAATCCGGGCAGTGCAATTGCAAGTTATATGACAGCAGCCGAACTTGCCCATAGCCTTGGTCTTGGTATAAATGCCGGTCATGACCTTAACCTTGACAATCTTGCTTATTTTAACCAGAAAATCAATCACCTCGAAGAAGTATCGATTGGCCATGCTTTAATTTGTGATGCACTTTATTACGGCCTTGAAAACACGATACAGATGTACCTTTCAAAATTATCGGATAAATAATTTTGGCTTGTCAGGTAAATTACTAATTTTCGCTTTTAACAATGCTTTTAATAGAAAGAGTAATGACAGATAATTTAATCTTTTCGAAAAGCAAACCCGGTAGATTTGCTTATACTTTACCTACGCAGAGTGTTCAAGACTTTACTGATAAAATACCATCCAGGTTTGTCAGGGAACAAGCTGTCGCGCTTCCGGAAATTAGTGAAAACGAGCTTGCCAGGCATATGGTTGAACTGAGTGTGAAAAACCACCATATCGATAAAGGGTTTTATCCGCTGGGGAGTTGTACGATGAAATATAACCCCAAGGTAAATGAACAAACAGCCCGGTTGGATGGCTTTGCCAATATTCACCCATTTCAGAGCCCTGACAGTGTTCAGGGGGCATTGGAAATGATGTTCAATCTTCAACAGGCTTTATCGGAGATATCGGGATTCCCGGAAATTAGCTTACAACCTGCTGCAGGTGCCCACGGAGAATTCACCGGCATATCTATTATTCGAAAATACCACGAAAAAAATGGTAATCTGGATAAGCGTGATAAAATACTGGTGCCTGATTCAGCTCATGGGACCAACCCTGCCAGTGCTGCCATGAGTGGTTTCAAGGTAGTTGCAATTAAATCACTTGAAAACGGCCAGGTTGATATTGAAGACTTAAAAACTCACCTTGATGATAGTGTTGCAGGAATGATGATGACCAATCCCAATACAGTGGGGATTTTCGAAGAAAATATTGGCATTATATCCAGATTGATTCACGATGCAGGTGGCCTTATGTATATGGATGGAGCCAACCTGAATGCCATTATGGGCATAGTCAGGCCGGCAGAAATGGGGTTTGACATTATGCATTTTAATCTGCACAAAACATTCAGTACACCACATGGCGGTGGTGGCCCCGGTTCAGGACCAGTTGGTGTTGTTGCTGAATTAGGTGGGTTTTTACCAACTCCTATAGTCGTCAAAACAGATGACCGGTATGAGTTGAAATGCGATTGTCCTGATTCCATTGGCAGGTTGATGACTTTTTATGGCAATTTTGGCATGATGGTCAGGGCATATACCTATATATTAATGCTGGGTGCTTCAGGAATTAAAAGGGTTTCGGAAAATGCCGTATTAAACGCCAACTACGTCATGCACAGGCTAAAAGACTATTTTGATGCCCCCTACAGCCAATATAAGATCATGCATGAGGCTATATTATCGAGCCATACCCTGAAGAAAAATTTTGATGTCAACGCACTTGACGTAGCAAAACGACTTATGGATTTTGGCATTCATCCCCCTACTATTTATTTCCCATTAATTGTTCACGAGTGCCTGATGGTTGAACCTACAGAAACTGAAACTAAAGAAAGACTGGATGATTTCTGTGAAGCGATGATCAAGATAGCAGAAGAAGCCAGAACTGACCAGGACTCATTGAAAACAGCTCCTCATTCGTTGGAAACAGGACGCTTGGATGATGCCTTTGCCGCGAAAAATATTAATGTTTGCTGTTCGGTTTTTAATTCTTAAATTAGAATGATATTGGAGATAGTCTTAAATCCTAATTATGGCAAAATCTGTCTTGTCCTAAAATAGGTTTACACAAAAAAGTGTAAAAATGGACAAAAGAAGTAAAGTTATTTCAGGACTAAAAGGTGCTGAAAACAGGAAAAGTGAGCCTATGGCCTGGTCTTTTTACAGTGAAAATGCCCAATCAGGCCAAAGAATAAATGTTGACATGCTTAAAGCTATTCGCCTGGTTGAACAGCTCAGCGGAGAAAAACTTTTTATATCCAGAATATTGAATCCGGTGAAATAGAAGAAGATAACTCACCTCGTCAGGGAGAGGTTGAAGAACTGAGAAAGGAATTAAATAGGTTAACCAAAAAGGTTAACAACCAGGAGAAGAAAATCAAAAGGATGGAAAAGCAATTAAAACACAGATAAATTATTAATCTCCTTCATACAGTTTCACAATATTCACAATCACCTCAACTCCTTTGACCATAGATTCAAGCGGTATAAATTCGTATTTACCATGAAAATTATGGCCTCCTGCAAAGACATTGGGGCATGGTAGCCCCATATACGATAGCCGGGCTCCATCGGTACCACCCCGAATCGGCATTATTTTAGGTTCAATACCAAGATTAATCATGGCTTGTTCAGCCTTTTCTACCACATGGTATACTGGCTCCACCTTTTCACACATATTATAATACTGGTCCTTCATATCGAGGCCTACCACATCAGGGCCATATTTGTTTTGCAGGTATGCGGTAATATTTTCTATGGTTTTCTTTCTGCTTTCAAATAGTGTTTTATCATGGTCCCTGATGATATATTGCAACAATGCCTTTTCTACACCGCCTTCAATTTTGATTAAATGATAGAAACCTTCATAATCCTGTGTATGTTCCGGCCTTTCGTGTGGAGGAAGCATCCCGTTAAACTCCATGGCAATCAACATAGCGTTCAACATTTTGTTTTTGGCATAACCCGGATGGATGTTGTTCCCGTTAAAGGTTATTTTGGCCATAGCGGCATTAAAGTTCTCGAACTCGAGTTCACCTAAACCTCCGCCATCCATAGTATAGGCATATTGAGCCCCGAATTTCTCTACATCAAAATGGTCTACCCCCCTGCCAATTTCTTCATCAGGAGTAAATCCAACTTTTATTGTCCCATGTTTGATTTCAGGATGCTGAACCAGGTATTCCATTGACGTCATAATCTCTGCAATACCGGCTTTATCGTCAGCACCGAGCAAAGTGGTTCCATCAGTGGTAATGATTGTTTGCCCCTTATATTCCAGCAATTCAGGGTAATCCTCAACGTGAATAACTATATTTTCTTTCTCGTTAAGTATGATGTCGTTCCCATCGTAATCATGGATAATATTGGGGGTCACATTATTGCCGGGCATATCAGGGCTTGTATCCACATGTGAAATAAAACCTATCACAGGGATATCCTTATCTGTGTTGGCCGGCAGGGTAG
>CAZVAY010000184.1:0-5825 GCA_964625265.1 uncultured Sphingobacteriales bacterium
GAGAGTAGAAGAACAAGAAAAGCACGAGCGGAGTTATTATTATTTATTTAAAAAAAAACACAAAACTCCCCGTAATATTACTAAAAAATATCTTTTCAGGATTGCACAGGAAGGCATCACCAACGCCCTGAAACATGCCGCTGCCAATGAGATCAATGTACAGTTGCTGGGGAATCCCGAACAGATAACCCTCGTCATTTCTGATGACGGAATCGGCTTTGATATAAACGAAAAACAATCGGGCAGGGGCAACGGTATCAGCAATATGAAAGACAGAACAGGCCTGTTGGGCGGCCAGTTTGAACTTGTTTCCGATGACCGTGACGGAACCAGGATAACCGTAAAAATCCCTTTAAAGAAGAATAATGGAAAAGATTAAACTCCTGATCGCAGATGACCACCGGATTTTCAGGGATGGTATTGTTTCCCTGTTCAGTACTGTGCCGGATATGGTGATTGTTGGTGTTGCTGAAAATGGTAAGAAAGCGCTTGAATTTATCAAAGAAAATGAAGTTGACCTTATGCTGCTCGACCTGAGTATGCCTGAAATGCCGGGGATGGAACTTCTTAAGCAGATCAGTAACGAAAAAATTGATATTAAAATACTGATCCTGACCATGCATACCCATATTGATTATATATTCAAGGCGATCAGACTGGGAGCGTCCGGTTACCTGCCCAAGGAAGAAACCAATAAAGCAGAACTGACAACAGCGATAAGGAAAATAATGAACGGAGAAGAATATTTTCATCCCGTTATAGCCAGGCAAATGCAGGAATATTTTGTGGTACAAGCGCGAAAAAAACAACCCGAAAAAGACCTCTATATCCTGTCAAAAAGAGAAAGGGAAGTGTTAAAACTTGTGGTGGAGGGCCTTAGCAATGCGGAAATATCTGCTAAGTTATTTGTATCGGTCAGGACAGTAGAAACACACAAAACCAATATTTTACAAAAGCTGGAATTAAAAAACACCGTTGAGTTGGTCAAGTTTGCCATACGGAATAACCTGGCTGATCTGGATTGAAGTGACACCCTTGCATCGAAACTTCAATAATGCCATTTGTTGGAATACGACTCGAAGAAGTCGATGCCAAACTTAAAGGTTAGGTTTCCGCTTTCAAAAACATTGTCACGGCCTACAGCATAAAGCCCGAAACGGAACAATTCACCCTTGATATTCCACACCCGCTCGAGGCCTGCAAAAAGCTCGGTATGCGTTTTCGTCACTCCCGCATTGGTGATGGACAGGAACCCTCCCCCGGCAGCCAGTTGTAGCTTGAGCCAGCGGTTCAGGGGTTGTTTTCCCAGGATAGTGCCTTCGAAATGATGAATGTAGTTGGCCATGAAAAAGGCATTGTTGGTATATACGATACTGTCGGGGTCGTACAACTGGTACGACTGCAGGGGATCGGAAAAAAGGTACCTGTCGGAACCCCTGAAAAACTTATATTCAAGCAGCCTGAGGTTGGCCGTATTCAGGAATCTGCCGGCATTGACCTGCCATCGCGAAGAGCCCAGCCTTCCCAATTGCGTTTCGTTGCGTGCACCTAACTCAATATAATCAAAATTAACCTCGCTGCCAAATAATCCGGGAATGCCTTTGCGGTAACGGAAGGACAATTCAGGATATTCAGCCCCGATGATGATCTTTTTGTTACCCTTAACCAGATATTTCTGGTTGATGCGGTAAAGCAACCTGAGCTGGGTTTCTGATTTGATATACCGTTTAAAATCGGTAGCCGTATTCATCTCACCAAACAGCCATTTTGACCAGGGAGCAAACTTGATGTCGGTTAGTGGGTCCTGGTCGGAATAATCAAAGGTGAGTTCACCATACAGGCCGTTGACAAGCTCCATTTTTTGCCTGATACGGAATGAGGTAGTCTGAACATAATTGCTTCGGCTGAACAGCCTTTCAAGGGAAGCATAATTGTTGATCATTTCGTAAAAATGCCCGGCTTCAATAAAGGTGGAGCCAAATCGCATGGGCAGGTACATAAAATCAAAACCCAACTTGCCCTTTACATCCCGGTTTCGGAACCCGAAATCGATAAAACCCCTGGTGGTCAGCTCCATGTTATTTTTAAAGGTGTATTTGAAATATCCTGGTAGTTTGTGCCGGTAACCGCCAATGCCAACCGGGTTGATCTGGTTCAGAATACCTTCGATATAAAACTCATAGCCTGCTTTGCGGTTTCTGTGGCCATAGCCTGTCAGGGGTAGCCACCATGTTACCCTGTTGAAAGCCGAATCAAGTTTCCGGTAATATTCATCGCTGGTAAAATAGTCTGCAATACTGTCGGTCCGCTGGATAAATTGCATTTCATTTTCTTTCAACACAATAGGCCGGGCCGTTTGCCAGTAAGTAGAATCCCTGTCAAAGGCCTCCGGCTTGTACCGTTCCAGTTCATTGTTGAAGAAATTGGATGGGAGTTCCTGATTGACGAGGTATTGGCTGTGGTCGATCCGGGTATTGCCCAGGATGTAATATTTATCATCACGGATGGTGTAATTGAATTCGCGCCTGACCGGAAGCCAGATGTTTTTACCTACCTCCTCATAATTCTGTATAACATGAAAATCCTTACAAAAATTCAGCGAGGCCGGATTAATGGATAAATCTACGGAAAGCAGTTCCCAGCGCCCGTCTTCGATAAAGAGTGTGCCTTCAAACAATGCCTCGGACTTAAACAGTGGTATAACCCGGATCCTGTAGATCAGTTTTTCGTCTTCATAAAAAGAGCCTTCCAGGGCGTATTTATAACTCAGGGGCGCTGTAGCTGCAAGGGGCGACAGCAAAGGCTGCTGGCAAAGGGAGGGGATGCTTATCTGGTTTTGGTAAAAGCTAAAATCGCAGGCTGCCAGGCTGGTATAAATAATATTGGGGTTTGGGCTCATCCTTGGTTCCGGTGTAATAGGGTCCTCTCCATACGACAGGCTCATGGATACATTTTTATCGAAATGAGCCTTTCGTTCCATATAATCATGGTGGGCTTCCACTATTTCCTTGTATTTACCGGGCTTTTTGTAATAATTGGTGCTGATGAATTCAATCAGGTTGGTTTTTTGTTTTTTGTACATTTCAGCAATATCCTTCAGGTCCTCCAGGTCAAGGGTATCCATGGCCTTTTTTGAAGTGGAATCAGGCTGATGAACGGGCTCTTTTTCCAGTGAGGTGATCACGTATGTTTTACACTGGTAATTTTCAGTTTTTTCAAAATAGAATTTTCTTTTGGCCCTGGCACTGTCAATGATCTGCCTCGCCCGGTCTTTTTTTCCTGCAACAATCTCTACTTCGTCCAGTGTACTTGCTTCCTGTTTCAGGCTAACATTGAGTATGAGGGGGCTGTCGTTGCTCACAACAATTTCTTTCTCAACATTTTGATAACCGATAAAGCTATAAACCAGGGTGTACCGCATTGGCTTGAGTGGCAGGAAATATTTACCATAACTGTTGGAAACGGCTCCATAGGTGGTGTTTTTAACATAAATATTGGCAAAAGGCAATGGTTTGCCTGCCTCATCCGAAATGCTGCCTTTGATGTACTGCGCTTTTACCGGTACGGCCAACGCAATAAATGTGAGGTATAACAACAGCTTTTTCATCGGTTACAAAAATAAAATTAGTTTGGTTGTTGGACGGGAAGGGTTGAAAAAAGTTACCGGGATAAAAACTCAGGGAGAGGCAAAGTCAAAATAATCACTAATTTTGATGCTCAACAAAGCAAACATTCAAGGGTAGCATGTCAAAAAAGAATAAACCATCGTTGCAAAACGACAAAACTAAAAAGGATATCCGAAACAGGAACATTTTGTTGGCGGTGTTACTGGGTATCACATTCATGGTGTTTTCCCATGGCTTAAATAATGCTGTCCTCAATTTTGACGATACCGCATACCTGACCGATAACCCGCTGATCCAAAACCTGACCGGAGAAAATCTTGTCAAAATCTTCACCGAACCTTATTACGGTGGCTATTATCCGCTTACCCTGCTGAGTTTCGGTATCGACCTTAAAATTGCAGGCGACCATGTTGCTATGTGGGCACACCTGGTAAATTTACTGCTTCATATGGCCAATGTACTCCTGGTTTTCCTGCTTCTTTCCAGGCTGACAGGGCTGTTTTATCCTGCCTTCCTCGCGGCTGCCTTGTTTGCCATCCATCCCTTGCATGTGGAGTCGGTGGCCTGGATCACGGAGAGAAAAGATGTACTTTATTCACTGTTTTTCCTGTTATCGGTGGTGTTTTATACCAGGTACCTGGAGAAAGCTAACCTGCAGAAATACTGGCTGTCCCTGCTGTTTTTCCTGTTGTCGGTCATTTCAAAAACCATGGCTGCATCGCTGGTGCTGACGCTTTTTGCGATTGATTATTACAAAGGAAGGGATTTCAGGGATAAAAAATTGTGGCTTGAAAAAATCCCCTTTCTTATCTTCGCGGTTGCCTTTGGTATCATTTCTATCCAGGCTCAACAAGCAGGGGGGATGATCACGGCCGATGGCCAATTGACTGTCTGGGACAAGATAGTTTATGCCTCTTTTACTTATTTGGCCTATGTGGGCAAACTTATCTTTCCGTACTCGCTGTCTGCTTTTTATCCATTTCCTGAACAAATGGCTTTATACCATTATTCAGGGTTGCTCTTTGTGGTGCTGGTGATAGGGGCTTTGATAAAATTATTTAAAAAACAAGACAGGGCGGTGGTGTTCGGCATTCTGTTTTTCACATTCAATATTGTCCTTGTTTTACAGGTATTGCAGATCAATAATTTTTTCATGGCCGACAGGTTTACCTACGTGGCTTCCATCGGGTTTTTCCTGATATTGGCGTTACACCTCAACCAAATCCTGAACAAATATCCGCAAAGACGGACGACTGTTTATAGCATCATCGCAGTTTATATCCTCATTCTGACAGTCAGGACCTACAAATGCATTGAGGTATGGCAGGATTCCGTCAGTGTATGGACCAATATGATAGATAAGTATCCCGACCGCATTCCCAAAGCTTATTATTTCAGGGCCTATGCTTATCTGGAACAGGGCAGTTCAAAAGAAGCCCTGCACGACCTGAACAAAGTCATTGAACTTAAGCCTGCTGAATATCTGCCTATGGCTTATCAAAGCCGGGCAACCCTGATGGCCAATACCGGGAGGTTCGAAAATGCACTGTCAGATATCAACCAGGCACTGGAACTCGATAGCAGTAATGTTAGCTATCTGTTGGTACGCGGAAGATTATACCTCGATATGAACAGGATGGTACAGGCAAAAAATGATTTTGATAAAGCAGTGCAACTCAACCCCGATGAAGCTGTGCCATATTACTACAGGGCCATGTATTATACCAAAGTAAAAGATTTTAAATCAGCCCTGAAAGACTACGATGCCATGGTGATCCTTGACCCGGAAAACGGGGAATTATATTACAACCGGGCGATCATTAAATATCAACTGGGACAAAAAGATGAGGCTTGTCAGGATTTTCGTCAGGCTGCTAACCAGGGGTACCAGCGTGCCTACAGTATGTTACGGAGTTATTGCGGGCAATACTAAAACGATTAACTTATCCTATTATCTAACTTTTCCAAAGTTCGAAACTTTGGAAAAGTTGGTTATAAGCGCTGGACACGTTAATATTCTATCCTGCTAACAGCGAGTAAATGATCAGGATAACAAGCGCCAGCCCGAAAGCCAGGAAGAAAAATCCCATGGCTTTAATCAGGGGCAGCCAGCGGTTTTCTTTTTCTCTTTTAAGCGTATCTTTTTCAAGCCTGCCGCTTTTTTCCTACAGTTCAAACTCCCGCGGGCGGTCTTACCAT
>CAZVAY010000185.1:0-5794 GCA_964625265.1 uncultured Sphingobacteriales bacterium
ACCACCGTTGGCATCAAAAGCGGATGAGTACAAAATGGTATCTTCCATACCCAGGAATTCGGACAGCTTAGCCTCCAGATCCCTATGGACCTGTTGAGTGCCGCAGATAAACCTGACAGATGCCATTCCATAGCCCCATTTGAAAAAGGCAAGATTGGCTGCAGCCATGATCTCGGGTGAATTACAGAGCCCCAGGTAATTGTTGGCACAGAAATTCAGCACTTCCAGCCCCCTGGCTGTTTTAATATGTACTCCCTGTGGGGTTTTTAAAATACGTTCCTCTTTGTAAAGCTTGTTTTTTTTGATTTCATCAATCTGTTGTTGCAGGTGCTGCTGAAGTTTCTCGTACATGAATTTTCAGGCTTAAGTAGTTTCTCAAATCGCGTCAAAAATAAAGAATGTGAATGAAATAGAGAAACCAACAACAAGCGTATAGACGAAAAAAATGAAGTTTTGTTATACAAATAACAGATTCAGCAGGTTATATCCATCGCTAAAAATAGTATTGCCGGGGCTGGAATTTTAATAAAATATATTTCCCTATTGCTTTGTATCTATACACCCCCAAATACAGGGAATTTATGTACAAATATTCTAAAGTCTTGCCCATCAGAACGGATAACCAATCCCAATCCTGCCGTGGATGTCGTGCCAGGATGTTTGAGGAAGAACCCATCTTTCACCCAGTGGCTGTGACGGATCCACAACAGGGAATGCAAAGTCGGTTCGGAAAATAAAATATACAAAATTAAGCCGGAGGCCAAATCCGGAACCCACAGCAATTTCCTTAGTGAAATCATTCCACTCAAATTCGCCCTCCACAAGGGCTTCATCCTGATTAATGGTCCAGATATTACCTGCATCAATAAACAACGCACCCTCAAGCATGGAAACAATATCGAACCTGTATTCCAGGTTTGTCTCGAGCTTCAATTCCCCGGTCTGGATAAACTTTGCTGTTGACGCTGACGAATAGGCACCGGGGCCAAGTCCACGCAAGGACCAGGCACGCATGCTGTTTGCCCCCCCTACATAATATCTTTTTTCAAAGGGCAGGTAGGTGGAATTCCCATAAGGTAAACCCATCCCAAATACAAAATGTCCGACAATAGATGACCATTGGTTAAATATCTGGTGGTAACTGGCATCCAGGTCCAGTTTGGCGTATTGAAAGAAAGGTGTTTTGAATAATTGCATCAAGGTGGAATCAGTCAGTTGGTCTTTGTTTCCTGCCAGGATGTTGATCAGATACGGAACATTGCCTGCCAGTTCCGGAACGTTCGCCCTGACACGCCAAAAATGGCTCGAATGGTCACCTTTGTTGTTAAAACTAATACCCATGCGAAATGCCGGTAAAAGGTGGGTTTCAAAAATACTGTTCAGTAAAGGATCTTTAAAGCTCTCCAGCGTTGCCTGAAATTCGGGTTGTAACTCGTTCCTGACAAGCGATAATTCCAAAGGCGTAACAAAGTATTTTTTTCTGTTGTAATTAAATTGGTATGTCAGGCCAACATTGGTAGTGGCCTGCTGAAAGTCAATGTTTTTTTCATAAAAATAGGAGAAGTTTACCGCAGTCCTGGAACTGTTGGCATGATCCCAAAAACTCAGAAATGAAGGCAGGAATGCTGTTGGAAAATAAAGGGAATTATCAATATCAACCTGGAAGTTGGTTAACAGGTTTTGATTTTCAACGTTTTTTACCGGTATATCCACGGCACCACCAAGCCTAAGACTGTACTGAATGGCCCTTCTCATCAGATTTTTGTTGCCATACGAAATATTTCCTGCCATACCATAATAACGGGTCGAAGAGGAAGTCGACAGTTGCTTGTTTTCTTCAGTGGTGTTGGCTTCCAGGTCTAAACCGTAAGATTGTGTTTCGGCCAGGGTAATTCTTATTTCACAATCCAGCAAAGTGGTGTCTGTAGCTATTTTTTTATTCTCATAGAAATCAACATCAATAAATTTAAACAAGCCTATTTCCGAAAGTCTGCTTATCATTTCATTCACTTGTGCCTGGTTGAACAATTGTCCCTCTTCAAGATTGATATGTTTCAAATAAACCGAAGGATGAACTTTATTTCTATGATAAATGATCTCATAATTATTGATCATGCTGGATGGTACAGGTGGCGTATCAATGATGGAATAATCAGGCCTTATTGTAATTTTATTAATGAGGTAAACATTGTGATACGAGGTATCGTCCCTGTTTTTTATCAATAGGTTTACATCCAATTTTCTTTCATCCGTGCGCGAGGTATCAACCTGGTAAAAAATAAAATCCTTACCGAATTTATAATAACCGTTGTTGTTCAGTATGGCAGCGAGCCGGTATCGTTCGTCCTGTAATACATCACTATCGAAAACATCTCCCGTTTGAATAAGTGAATTTGCCTTATTTTCTGTAACCACTTTTTCGATTCTCAGGTCATCAACGGTGTAGCTAATGCTGTCGATGTAAAATAAGGGACCCGGGTGAGCTATAAATTCAACAAAAGCTTTTTGTTTTTTATACCTGATATTTAATTCCATAGCAGCATGGAAATATCCCTTGTTGACAAGATATTCCTTCATTTGCAGCGTGGACTCGCTGACCAATTGTGTGTCGAGGTATACAGGTTTTTCACCAGCTACATTTTGTATCAGTTTTTTAAATTTTGTCACTTTTCCTTTTTCCGTTTTCAGATAAATCCACTGAAACGGCATAAGCCCGCCCGGCCCCCCCCTGCTTGGCGTTTGCTTCATGAGGCTGTTCATATCATATTCATGCTCCCTGGGGGCATTTACCAGTTTAGCATCAGCAAAGATCTTTTGATCCCCGGGTACCAGCTTACTGATAGAGCAGGATGTTAGAAAAGCAACAAAAAAAATTAATAGACTAACTTTGCCTGAAGTAATTTTATATTTCTGATATGCTGTCAAAAAGCCAGATTCAATTAGTCCGTTCCCTTACACAAAAAAAATACCGTTACAAACATAAATTATTTGTCGTTGAAGGTGTAAAATTAGTTAATGAATTGCTAAATTCAGGTAAAACTATCCACGCCCTTTTTGCTGAACCCGGATGGATTGAAAATAACAAAACATGGGAACAACAGAACAGGGACCTGGTGACCCTTTGTAACAAGAAACAACTAAAACAAATCAGCAACCTGAAAACCGCCA
The DNA here is from genome assembly GCA_964625265.1 of uncultured Sphingobacteriales bacterium. GTDB lineage: Bacteria > Bacteroidota > Bacteroidia > CAILMK01 > JAAYUY01 > CAYNBC01. Next base: position 3,169 of record CAZVAY010000185.1, read on the forward strand.
ACGAAGTTGTTGCCCTCGTGGAGATTGAAGAACAGCCAGAATTAACCGAAAGTGATTTCATTCTTGCCCTCGACAACATTCGTGATCCGGGAAACCTGGGCACCATTATACGTACAGCGGATTGGTTTGGCCTGACAGATATTGTCTGCTCTCCCAACTGCGTGGATGTATACAATTCCAAGGTGGTTCAGGCAACGATGGGAAGTATTTTCAGGGTTCATGTTCATTATTCCGGCCTGGCTGAGTTGATCGCTATGGACAGATATACCGTTTATGCCTCGCTGTTGGATGGTGAGAACTATGAAACAATGCTGGTAAAAAAGCCCTGTTTGCTCATTGTGGGGAGTGAATCGCACGGGATTTCTGCTGATTTAATCTCTGACAAAATCAGAAAAATAACCATTCCCGGCAAAGGCAGGGCAGAATCTCTCAATGCAGCCGTAGCTACGGGGCTATTGCTCAGCAAATTCTGCAACTGAATTTATTCCTCAATAAATTCATCATTTTTATTCCACGGAGGCGTAACAATTACCAGGAATTCAAGTAGCTCTTCTCCTTTGTTTTCAATCCATTGAATATGGTTACGGGGCACGACAAATGAATTTCCTTCCCGCACTTCAAATTCGACCTCATTCACATGCATAAGTCCTTTTCCCCTAAGCAGATAATATGTCTCTTCCTGCAGGAGATAATGCTTGATGGTCCGGCCTCCGGCCTCTACAAATGCGTAAGCCAGGCTATGGCCAATATCTATGGAATCCCTGTCGGGGTGGAATATTTCCCTGAGAAAGCATCTGTCACCTGCAACAATCTGATTTAATTCCTTAATATCTTTAACAACTATTTCATTTCTCATCGGTACAAAAATTTTAATCGCAAATTATCGAATCCTTTTATAAATTGAGTTATACCTTTGTCGGGAATTATTTTACAAAGGCTACAATTCCCTTGTTTATTAAATTCATTGCATTTAAATTTGCAGCCGCAAAAATTATTTATTGAGATGAAAAAAGATATACATCCAAAAAATTACAGACCTGTTGTATTTCAGGATATGTCAAACGGTCACACATTTATCACCCGCTCTTGTGTTGAAACCAAAGAAACCACAAAATGGGAAGATGGAAACGAATATCCCTTCTACAAATTAGAGATTTCGAATACTTCACATCCTTTCTTTACAGGCAAAAAAGTATTTGTTGACTCGGCCGGCCGTGTTGAAAAATTCTTCAACAAATACAAAAAAGCAGAAAAAAAATAACAGGTTTAAAGTTTATTTATAATTTTAAGGCTTCCTTTAATCAGTTAGAGGAAGCTTTTTTATTTTAAAAATATGACAAATTACATCTTAGCAGACCTGGAATCCGATTGGGGCAACCTTTTACCCCTCACCTATACCCGTCCCATATCAAAGCTGCGCTGTGGCATATTGACCCTGGATGAGAAGTGGATGGAATATCTGGCATCGGAAAGTATTTCTTACCTCACAAAAGATTATTTACAAGCCAAATACCGGCTTAAGGAGGAAGCTCAGAACATCTATATAAATGCTTCCCTCCTGGCAACAGCTGAACTGGCAGCAACATTCAAGAACTTGAATCCGGGAGACTTGCTTTTAAAGGGAGATACCTTTATAGCAGCTAATTGTAGTCCCGATGAATTCAAATCCATTGCTGGCAGCGATGTCAGTTCTTTCCATGTAAAAAGCTATCCTGCTGAAATCAGGAAAATAAACTACAATTGGGATTTGTTCACTTTTAATGGTGATGAAATCAGGAGTGATTTTGAACTTTTAACCAAAAACCGACAAAGTACTGAACTGAGTAAATCAAATACAGTGATTGGCCCAAATCCTGTCTTTCTTGCCGAAGGTGCAACCGCTGAAGCAGCGATATTCAACACAGTTGACGGTCCTGTTTACCTCGGCAAAGAGGCAGAAGTTATGGAAGGCGCTATGGTTAGGGGGCCGTTTGCCCTGGGTGATCATTCCACAGTTAAAATGGGAGCTAAAATTTACGCCAATACAACCATAGGTCCCAACTGCAAGGTAGGAGGCGAGATCAATAACTCTGTTTTTCTTGGTTTTGCAAACAAAGCTCATGACGGATTCCTTGGCCAGGCTGTTATTGGTGAATGGTGCAATATTGGAGCAGACTCCAATAATTCAAATCTGAAAAACAATTACGAAACAGTCAAAGCCTGGAATTATCCCGGTCAATCATTTATGAATACAGGCTTGCAATTTTGCGGACTTATCATGGGCGATCACTCCAAATGCGGTATCAACACCATGTTTAACACAGGTACAACCATTGGAGTAAGCTGTAATATTTTTGGTGGGGGCTTCCCCCGTACTTTTATTCCATCGTTTAGCTGGGGCGGCCCTTCAGGGATGACCACCTATCGGTTTGATAAAGCCATGGCAACAGCAGCACTTGTTATGGCCAGGCGACAGGTGGAACTGGACGAAAAAGAACTGGCTATCCTGAATAAGGTCTTTGAAGAAAGCCTGGCGTACAGGAAATGACCTGGAGAAAATCTGAGAGCCCTCTTAACATCCGGTATCCCGGCTGTTTTTATCAAAGCTACCGGATATTGAATGTAATAGTTCATTATTCATTCTTTT
>CAZVAY010000186.1:0-5792 GCA_964625265.1 uncultured Sphingobacteriales bacterium
GGGCTCAAAATAGAAGAGAAATGGCAATATTCGGAAAATGGATAGGTGGCGGACTAGGCTGTGCATTTGCAGGCCCGCTGGGCGCAATCATTGGTTTTGCAATCGGTTCTGCGGTTGACAACTTACGGGTGGAACCACAGGAAGGCACTCCAATCTCCAATAGAACCAGGCCCGGAGACTTCGCTGTCAGCTTGCTTGTGTTGAGTGCTGCAGTGATGAAAGCAGACGGAAAAGTAATGCGCTCGGAACTGGATTATGTAAAGAAATTCCTTAACAGGCAATTCGGGGATCATCAGGCCAAAGAATTACTTACTACATTAAAAGATGTCATTAAACAGGATTTCAATGTAATGGATGTCTGCCGTCAGATAAAATTGAACCTCGACTACGATTCCAAGATCCAATTGCTCCATTATTTATTCGGGATTGCCCTTGCTGACGGGCATGTTGACAAATCGGAATTTGACCTCATCGAAAGGATGTCGGTTAATCTTGGCGTCTCCACATCAGATTTCCACTCCATACAAGCTATGTTTTATAAGGATGCAGAAAGCGCCTATAAAGTTTTAGGAATATCCCACCAGGCATCGGATGATGAGGTTAAAAAAGCTTACCGGAAAATGGCCATTAAATACCATCCTGACAAACTTGCCCATTTAGGTGAAGATTTCCAGGTAGCCGCTAAAGAAAAATTTCAAAAGGTAAATGAAGCTTATGAAATTATTAAAAAGGAAAGGGGAATGAACTAATTGGAGAATATTGTTCTAAACCAATATCCGTAGCTTATAACTCTTCAGCAATAAATTCAGCAAGGGGTGCAAAGAATGATTCATCCCATAATTCCTGTATACTGCTGAATAACTCATTGTCAATGTCTTTATGAATGAGGTCAAGGTGTGTTTTTCCGTTTTCTTCGGTGAGTTTTATGGAAACCCTGGTGTAATTATCCCAGGTTTCTTCCTTCCAATCCATCAAAATTTTATTAGGTGTAATTTCAATTACCCTACCTATAACGTTCTCGTTCCATAAAGAAAATTTACCCCCGGCCACAGGATTAAATTCAGCAATGTCATCTGTGAATTCTTCTAAGCGGCCCGGGTCAGTGAGGCATTGGAACACAACACCGGCAGGTACATTAAATACATATTTCTTAACTAGGGTCTTCATGGCTTGTATACAATCCGTTTTAACGCGAACAATATGCTAAAATTTAAATAATTTGGTTGGGTTTACCAAACCAGAATTAAAAAAACTTAATGTTATTCACTGTTAAAAACATGGAGCGAATGTATAAAAAACATTCAAAAACAAAACACACAAAAACCCAAATTTTTATTGCTTTTATTCTACCAGGACCTTTCTGCACACAACGGCCTCTCCATCTATTAAATAAAGAAGGTAAATTCCCCTGGAAAGTTGCGAAATATCAATGGAATATTTTAATAAATCATCGCTTGCCAGCCTGTCTTTTTCAATTAAAATCCTCCCGGTTTTATCCGTTAACCTAAGTTGAACAAACTGGTGACCGTTGTGTTGGTATTCAATAAATAATTTTTTATCGGCCGGATTTGGAAATATATGAAGGGCTTTGCCTTTCAAGTCAAAAATGGAATTGGTTACAGAAACTTTCATGGTAACAGAATCATCACCACAGGAATTGTGAACCAAAAGTTTGACATTATAATCACCATAATTGGTATACGTATAGGAGGGTTGCATATCCGAGGTAGTTAAGATGGTACCATCACCAAAATCCCAGGTAAAGGTATTTCCCTCTGTTGATTTATTTGTAAAGCCTACTTGAAGGCCATTTAAAGTATACGAAAAATCAGCTACAGGTGCCGAATGATTGACATAAGCAACTACTTTAGCCCTACTACTGATACAGGGTTTTTCCTGAACCTCCCAGTTGTAGAAGAAATAATAATAGTTTTGGTAACCGGATGCAGCCGCTGTCGTTGAGGTGATGGCAATTATGCCGGGCAGAAGGATCGGGTAATCAATACCACCATTGTTCCTGAATAACTTGGCCGTAGGCTCACAACCCAGTTGAAAGTTGGTTCCCATGGGAATTTCAAAATCAAGGTTGAGCCGTTGCTCTCCACTATCGATATTAATAAATGTATCCTGTAGTGTTAGCCCTAATTCGTTTCTAAGGACAATATGCCTGATCCCGTCACCATCTGCATAGACTTTTACGGATTTGAGCATGACATCCTTGAAGCAGTCAAAAATCAACGCGTGGTAATTGCTGTAGGAATAAATACCTCCGGGGCCCTGGTCTTTATCGGCAAGGCCGGCATATACGGCCGGTGGCGTGATCACATCCTCCACATAATATTCCGTAGTCTGGGTAAGTACAGGCGTAACAAATGTATCCCCTGTCGCCAATTGGCTTTGATTGCCCAAAGCCTCGTACCAGCTAATATCTCCCTGTCCGCTGGAAATAAAAGTAAACGAGGTATTTCCACAGTTTTCCTGGTTGTCTGCCTGTGGTGCGTCAGGCCTGCTAACTACCACATAATCTGTTTTTATCAATGAGTCTTTACCGTATTTATTTTCAGCCACCAGTTTCACTGTGTATTTACCGGATTGTGCATACATATGAACCGGATCAGTTTCATAACTTACAGTACCATCGCCAAAATCCCATTTTAATCCGGTTGGGTCGTTAAAGACGTATGATTTGAAACTGACAAGGCCATCACAAGTGAACGTATTGGAAACATCAAAGTCTACATAAGGAGGGGCAGGATGCGAACAATACCAATCGAGTTCAAAACCGGAATAGGTTTGAAGAGGATCCGTATACTGCCTGATGGTAATGCTTGGGCCGGTTGAAGTGATAACACCTCCTCCGGGTAAGTCGAAATTCGAATATTTTCCTATCAGGGGACTGTTTGCATCAGGCCCGTCATAAATATAAAGCCAGTCACAATCACAGTCACCTTCAAAGGCAAAGGACTGGAAATGCAGGGTTACGGTTGTGGCTTCCGGAGGCATGATAGTGAACAGGGCATCTACATTTCCGGAATAATTTCCATCCTTTCCTCCATCATCAAACAGTTTCCCCCTGCACAGTTTCGCAGAATCGTGCATACTGTTTTGCGACATGAAAAACAAGCATGGCAGGTTTGAATCAACTTTTATTAAATCCTGCATGATCAATGAATCATTGCCACATTTACTTTTTGCACTTAATTTTACGGTAAATGTACCGTACTGATCATAAACATGCACCGGGTTTAACAATGAACTGGTGTCTCCATCACCAAAATCCCACAGGTAGGATTCAAAGCCATCTGAAGAGTTCCTGAATTCTACACTGAGAGGTGCAACACAACTTTGCAGTTTTGAAGCTTCAAAAACAATCGATTTTGTGCTATCGCCAATACCAACAGCAAACCATGCCTGAAGTACTGAACTTACTTCATTGGAACAATCCCCGTACAGGTCGGAGGCAGCCTGGATGGAATAGGCCCTGGCATCAAAGTAATCTGCAGCAGGAAAAAGATACACAGTCAAGCAGCGGAAAGCAATGGCAGCAGCTTTGTCTTTGCCTAATCCATTAACATGATATACATCGGTTAGGTCATTGGTACCATTTCCACCTTCTGCCAGTAGGTAAAACCAGTAATTTAATACACCGCTATTGTTGTGGACGCCACAGTTATCATTGGATGAGGATGGAATACAGTTTTCCGTGTCCGTCCAGAAAAGCCCCTTATAGGTATCAGGATTATTCCTGGCATTCGGGTTACTCATATCCCTGATCACCCGGCCTGTGTTTTCGCCCATACGCCAGTCGAACTGGGTAGGTTTTCCGTAATACTCTATCATGTTACCGAATATGTCGCTGAATCCTTCGTTCATAGCGCCTGATTGTTTTTGATAAATTAAATTAGCCGTAAAGGAAGTAAGGCCGTGGGTAATTTCGTGCCCGATAATATCCAGGGACAGGTAAGGATTGGAGGATGAATTCCCGTCTCCGTATGTCATCACCCCCTGGTTCCAGAATGCATTGGAATAGTTGACCCTGTAATGGACGTAACTTTTTATCTTAAAACCATTGTTATCAATTGAGTTCCGGCTGAATTTATTCCAATAAAAGTCATAGGTAGTTTCAGCGCCCCAGTGAGCATCACCGGCTACCTCATCCTTTTGGGCGTTGTAGTTGTTCCAGTAATTGTCATCATCATAAAAATCGACTGCTGCCCCATAGTTGGTGCCGGTTTGCATGTTGTAAGTTTCAATACCGTTTCCCCGTCCGGTTTCTCTCAGCCTGAAACTGTCTGCTGCCAGGCTGTCGGTAATAATGGTTTGAACACCGCTGTATTTGGTATTGGCTGATCCTTTACTGTCGGAGGGATGTATTTCAGGTTCATAAAATATCAGGTCTCCGGTCCCGGCATCAATATAATATTTGGCCCTCATTAATGGTTCCTCAGCATAAATATCGAACTCCCAGGCCAAGCGTAATATGGGAGATTTAAAGTCAAGGTCAGGGTTGATCCATACCAACCTGCCCGTGGGATACCAGGTAGCATCCGGGTCATTTTGTGTTTCTTTCAACCAGTTTTCCTCTATTTCAGATTCCCACTTATATGAATCTGCACCCACCAGGTCAAGAGCTATTGCCAAAGCCCTGCTTTCTTCCAGCAATTCGGAACCTTCGGCTTTAACCCGGTCGAACGCCAGGCCGTTCATGGTCATAACCCTGCCATCATATTCGTGAAGGATATAGCGCGTACCAATGATCTCAAATCCGTTATAGGTCTCGGCATACCTGTAATGTTTAAATCCCAGGTTGTCCCTGTCCTCATTGACCAACTCAAAAGATAGCCCTTCCATCAACGGATAATTCCCCGATATCCAGGTAATAAACTCGTCAGACGAAAAAGTGGTTTTGTTTTTCAAATCCAAATATGCCGGAATACGGGTATCCTTATAAATTATTTTTTTTGCAGGTGAATTTGTTGTGCTTAGGCTTCCATTATTTTGAGCATTAACTGCAATTGCCGGTAAGGTCAGCAATACGACCGTGAATATTTTACTAATTTTGACCATTATTTTTTGATTAAAATATGTTTATCACAAAAACCAAAGATAGTAATATTAACAAACCGGGCAACAACTGAAACACTTGTTATCAAACAAGTTCGGCTATGAGGATATGAAAATTACCAACAATAAAATAGAGTTTAACGACAAACCACTACTTGAAAATGAGGCGGGAACTGAACCATTTAATCTTTTCGGTTCATGGCTAAAGGAAGCAGAAAATACCGGTATTGAAAAGTTCAATGCCATGGGGTTATCAACTGTAGATATAAATGGCCAACCGGATTCGCGTATTGTCCTACTCAGGCAGTTTTCGAAAGATGGATTTGTTTTTTACACCAACTACCTGAGTGATAAAGGCCAACAATTGGAGCATAACCCTCAGGGCAACCTGTTGTTTTTTTGGCCAACACTGGACAGGCAGGTCAGGATAAAAGGGAAAATCGAATTAATTGAACCTATAGTATCTGATCAGTATTTCGCGCAGCGCGAACGAGACAGCCAGCTAAGTGCGTGGGCATCCAGCCAAAGCCAACCTATTGAATCAAGGGAATCTCTTGAAATACAATTTGAACAAACGAAAAATAATTTTAAAGGTAAAGTAATTCCCCGGCCACCTCACTGGGGTGGCTACAGGCTCATACCCGATTCTATTGAATTCTGGCAGGGCCGGGCAGGGCGGCTCCATGACAGGATCAGGGTTTCGATTCAGCCACGCCAAAGGGCCCGGG
>CAZVAY010000187.1:0-5730 GCA_964625265.1 uncultured Sphingobacteriales bacterium
AAATCGTCCATGAAGAATTGGTAGGCCTCATGGGCAACCAAAAAGCGGAAGTGACCCTGAAAGGCAACCCGGTAGTAATCCTGCTCTCCGGTTTGCAGGGATCCGGTAAAACAACTTTTGCTGGAAAGCTGGCAGGTTTTTACAAATCCAAAGGCCGACATCCCCTATTGACTGCCTGTGATGTGTACCGCCCGGCTGCTATTCAGCAAATCAAAGTCCTGGGTGAGCAACTCGACATTCCGGTTTATTCGGAGGAGGAAAACAAAAACCCGGTAAAAATTGCCAAAGCAGCCGTTGACTATGCCCGCAGGGCCGGCTTTGATATGGTTATTGTTGATACGGCAGGACGTCTGGCAATCGACCAGGAAATGATGAATGAAATTGAAAGCCTGAAAAAAAACCTGAAACCAGCGGAAACACTTTTTGTCGTGGATTCAATGACCGGTCAGGATGCTGTCAATACGGCCAAATCGTTCAATGAAGTCCTTGACTTTGATGGTGTAGTACTAACCAAACTCGATGGTGATACCCGCGGTGGTGCGGCAATATCTATTTTAAAAGTTGTTGAAAAACCTATCAAATTCATCAGCATCGGAGAAAAAATGGATGCCATTGACTTCTTCCATCCCGAGCGTATGGCTTCGCGGATACTTGGCATGGGTGACATTGTATCCTTTGTTGAAAAGGCACAAGAAGTATTTGACGAAAAAGAAGCTAAGAAGCTCCAGAAAAAGATCCGCCAAAGTACTTTCGATTTTAATGACCTGCTTGGACAGATGAAACAGATCCAGAAAATGGGGAATATCAAGGATCTGATGTCCATGATACCCGGAATGGGTAAAATGATCAAAGATGAAGACATCAATGCCGACTCGTTCAAACACCTTGAAGCCATAATTCAGTCGATGAAACCATCAGAAAGACAAAAACCGGAGATATTGAATGGCTACAGGAAAAAAAGGATTGCTGATGGAAGCGGACGGACCGTGCAGGAAGTAAACCAATTGATCAAGCAACTGAGCGAAATGCGCAAGATGATGAAGAAGATGGGTGGTAAAGGTGGCAAAATGCGTGGCATCCCCAAACAGGGTTTTATCGGTTAAACAAAAAATACTGGTTATTTGAAAAAATAACTACATATTTGCGGTTCAATTTTTTATAACAATCATAAACAAAAACCATTAAAAATGGCAGTTAAGATCAGATTGCAAAGAAAAGGGAGAAAAAGAAAACCATTCTATTATGTAGTGGTTGCGGATTCCCGCTCTCCAAGAGATGGCAGGTTTATCGACAGGCTGGGCTCTTACGATCCCATCCCGGCAATCCAGTACGTCTCATTAGATGCAGACAAAGCAATTTATTGGCTCAACAATGGCGCTATTGCCACTAAAACAGTCAGGAGATTGTTGTCGCAAGAGGGCATTCTGTACAAAAAACATCTCCTTAGGGGCCTCAAAATGGGTATCCTTGCCCAGGAAGAAGCCGACCAAAAATTCAGTAAATTTCTTCAGGAAAAATCAAAAAAACTCGAAGATCGGATTTCAAACCTTAAAACCAAAAAGAACGAATCCATCAAAGAGCGTCTTGCCAGGGAAGCAGCCATTAATACTGCCAGGGCAAAACTGATTGCTGAAAAACGTAAACTGGAAATTGAGCAGCTTACGGGTTCAGAAGAAGAAGAAGAAGCAACAGGAGAAGTAGCAGAAGAAACTGCAGTAGAAGAAACACCACAGGCAGAGACAGAAAAACCTGCCAAAGAAGGTGATGATTCTCCCGCTGAAGAAGAAACTAAACCGGAAGAGTAAAACTTACTTTATTTTAAGTTTCAAAGGAGAACCCCCTGTTTTCCTTTTTCTCATGGTTTTTTCCACGCATTATTGATGTGGAAGGAAGTGTATTTTGTCTAATTTCGCATAAAAAATCCCGTGCTTAACAGGCAGAAATATATTGAGGGCGGTAAAATCCTTAAGCCTTTTAAGGCAGGCGGTATGGTCAAAGCAGGTTTTTATTATCCGCTTGATTCACTTCCCCTGCCCGGGGAGTTCCTGTTTATTGAAATGGACAAAAAACCGGTTCCTTTTTTTATTGAAAGTTCTGAGCAACTCGACAATAAAACAATGGCTTTTAAACTTGAAGATATTGATAACAGGGATGAAGCCAAAGAACTCGGTGACAAAGCCATATTATTAAATGTTGACGATTTGGCCCCCGGCCATCCGGTTTTTTATGTTTCAGAAATTACGGATTACAAAATATTCGACCTTACCAGTAACACCGAAGCCCCAATCCTCAGCCTGATTGACAGCCCGGGACAACAGCTCCTTGAAATACAGCTGGACAACAGAAATCAACTCATTCCTTTTCATGAAGATTTTATAGAAAGGATCGACCAGGACACCAGGACTATTACCATGAAATTGCCCGGTGGTATATTAAATGACATGGACCATGAATAACTTTTTACCGGGAGATATTGTTGAATTTATTGATGACAGCCTGAAAGGGAAAATAGTATCACTTTCGGGAAAGTCAGAAGTGATCATCGAACTGGAAGAAGGTCTGGAAATACCCGCACAGGTATCACAACTGGTACTGGTAGAACGGGCTCCGGAGAATATCTCAAAGATTGAAACAGCAAAACAGCAGGGAGCTGATAAACAGGAAGTTCAAAAGACCAACAAAGGTATTTTTATCGGGCTCGAATATGAGCCTTCCAGCTCCCGGTTATACTTTTTCCTTATCAACGACAGCCCTGCTTTTATACTGTTTGTCCTTTTCAATAAAAGAAATAAAATTGCATCAGGCCTCAACAAGGGCAGTTGCCCACCCTGGTCGGTTCAAAAAATGTATGATCTCTGGTTGCTCGAAACCGATAGCCTGCCTGAATACATTATTCAGTATATCCGGTTTGAGGCATCTCCTGCCGACATCACCAAACCTGTCCATTTTAGCTTTAAAATCTCACAAAAAAAATTACTTACCCACCAGCAGCAAGCACCTCTTGCCGGCAGGCCCATGTACCTGGTCAAGGCCCCTGCTGCGGACACACCTACAATCCCTGACAGGGAAATTGTAAAAAATAAAAACGGACTTATAGCGGTTAAAAAAGAAAAAACGGAAATATTTGCTCCCCCTGAAGTAGTTGACCTGCATATTCAGTCGCTAAGGCCTGACCACGAGCTCATGAGCAAAGAGGAAATATTTAATTTCCAGTTCAATTATTTTATTAATTGCTTCGAGAAAGCCTGGTCGCTGAATTATCCTAAAATTACCTTTATTCACGGGATAGGTGCAGGCGTATTGAAATCCAGGATTACAAATTATCTCAAACAAAAGAACAACATCCTGAGCTTTGGTGATGGTGACGTAAAAAAGTTCGGTTACGGAGCCACCGAAGTGAGGTTCAAAAAAAGTAGTTGAGTAAAAAAATGTATCTTGTCGCTTGATAAAAATCCTGTTTGATGAAAAAATTATCATTTTTAATTACCCTTGCCTTGTTCCTCCAGGGACTCCCCGTATTAAAAGCACAACAAAAGGTTTTTGTTTATTTTAACACAAAAGATATTACAGCATTTCAACCCGGGAACTTTTTTTCGAAAAAAGCCATAGCAAGGAGGCAACAACAACACATTGACTGGGATATTACAGATTATCCGGTTAACAAAGGATATGTCGGCCAGGTTGGCCGGATTGCAGATAGCTTTTCCGTAGTCAGCCGATGGCTGAATGGTATGGTCGTTTATATTTCGGATGAAAATCAATTAAAGCAAATCCGGTCGCTGGGTTTTGTAAAAAAAACCGAAAGGCTTCCCTGTTCCCGTACTCTTATGTGTTCTGACAAGCAAAGCGGTGATGAACCGGAAATAAGCAAGGACAGGTTATATCTTATTCGTCAGCAAACCGCCCGTTTTGGTGCCCGGTATTTCGATAATGCCAAAGCCAATGGTAAAGGCATTCGGATTGCCGTTTTTGATGGCGGTTTCCCCAAGGTGGATGAGCATCCGGCTTTCGAACACCTGCGAAAAGAAAACAGGATTATTGCCACTCACGATTTTATTAAAGACAGGGAAAACGTGTATTATGGCAATTCCCACGGCCTTTCAACCCTGGCCTGTATTGCAGGAATTTACCAGGGGGAGCGGCTGGGGCTGGCTACCGGAGCTGAGTTTTTACTTGCCAAAACTGAGATCAATACCGAGCCCTATGCCGAGGAAGAACACTGGCTGGCCGCAGCTGAATGGGCCGATAAAATGGGTGCCGATATCATCAGCAGTTCGCTTGGCTATGGGAAACACCGTTATTTTCAATCCGACATGGACGGCCGGACAAGCCTGGTAGTAAAAGCTGCTGAAATGGCGGCACGGAAAGGAATCCTGGTGGTTAATTCTGCAGGAAATGAAGGCAGCAATTTCTGGCGTGCCATCATCACCCCGGCAGATGGCGATAGCGTATTATGTGTAGGCGGTATTTCCCCTTCCACTGATTATGCTATCTCGTTTACTTCATTCGGCCCCACTGCCGACAAAAGATTGAAACCCAATGTATCGGCTTATGCTCATGCAGTCAGTACCGCAAAAGAAGGACTCAGGGAAGTAGACGGAACCTCGTTCAGTTGTCCGCTGGTGGCAGGTTTTGCGGCCTGTGCCTGGCAGTTACATCCCGAATTCAACAACATGGACCTGTTCAGGGAAATCGAGCACTCCGGGCACCTTTACCCTTATTTCGATTATGTACACGGCTATGGTATTCCGCAGGCACTTCACTTTACCACAACCAACCTGTCCCCACCGAGGCCTACTTTCCGGTTTTATGATGACGGAGCCAACATTGTCGTTAACGTTTTTCCCACAGTAGTCAATGACAGCAATTGGCTGCAGGGACAAAACCTGCTGTATTACCATATACAAAACCAGGACAGGTGGCTGAAAAAATATGGTGTTGTGGAAGTACAACAAAGGGATGCCCTGTTAATTCCCAAAAAAGGCTTTGATGACATGAAACTCAGGCCGGGTGATATTTTACGGGTACATTTCAGGGGCTATACGGCAACCTATTTAATCAATTGAGCAGGATGAAAAAAGGATTATTGTTATTGATATTGATTTCGGTTTCTTCATGGGCATGGAGCCAGAAAACGTTAATTGAACAAAATACCCACAGGTTTGACAGTCTGGGAACCAAAGGCCCAAACCTGAAAAATTACACCCATATCTATGGCTTTTATGGTCCTAATTTCGGGCCTGCACAAACAGGTTCGGAGATCAGGGTTGCCCTTTCGTCAATGAATGGGATTGGGCTCAGGTACAAGCGCAGGTTTAACCAGGTATTTTCAGGAATTGCAGAAATTGAAATTTCAGGTAGTACCTATGATCTGAAACAAAATAACACGAAGACAGTTCCCGACACGGTATTGCATAAAAAGGAAAAGCTGATATTTAACCAGATAGGAGGCGGTGTTTACCTGCGTACCAACTTCGATATTCACAGGGGTAATTATTTAGGAGCTTTTCTGGACCTGGGCGTGAAAGGCGGGTACAATTTCAACAGTAGCAATATTTACCTGGATGAAGATCAAAATACCGGCATCAACAAGAGAACAAAAAGATATGGTTATTCCTATTACGAACCATTGTATTATAGTGCCTATGCCCGTGCAGGATACAACCAGGTGAGTGTCTTTTTCATATATCAGCGTAGCGCGTTGTTTATAGGCCACTCACGCTAGCGGGC
>CAZVAY010000188.1:0-5713 GCA_964625265.1 uncultured Sphingobacteriales bacterium
ACTGTCGAAAAAAATTTATCGACTCTCAAAAGTCTGGTATGGCTTGTAGGGTACTCCATCCTAATTGATATTAGATTACATTTTCATCTTTTTATCTCCGTCCATCTTCATCCCCCCATGATTGTGGCCTGTGCTGCTTTTACCCCCTGCAGGGTTCATCATGCTGGGTTTGCCTTCCAGTTGGGCGGCAGCATCCACTTTAAACACACCGTTCACAACAATGGTTTCACCTTCTTCCAGGCCGTGGTGGACCACATAATAATTGCCAGCTTCGGCACCCAGGCCTACCTCACGATAAGTAAACGCCATGTTGTTGTCACCGGGGACTTTCACATATACAACAGCTCTTTTGCCTGTCCACAGTACGGCAGATTTGGGTATCATGATTTCATTCAAAATGCCCTCAATCCGTGTATTGACAATACCATCGGCATACATCTCAGGTTTGAGTTTTATACCGGGGTTATTCACTTCCACCCTCACCTGTGCGATCCTTGTTTTAGGGTCAATAAAGGGGTCAATAAAGGTAACTTTGGCACTGAACTCCCTGCCCGGTAAGGAACGAATGTTAAAATTGATCTTATCGCCAGTCCTGATCCAGGGCAGGTCGGTTTCGTAAGCTTCGAACATGACCCAGATATGAGTCAGGTCAATGACTTCGAACAGGGGCGAACCTTCTTTTACATAATCTCCCAGGGCAACATGGCGCATGGTCACCGTACCCCTAATGGGTGATTCCACATCAAAATACAGGATGGGTTCACCCTTGTCAACAATCGAATTGATCTGGGTTTCCGTCAGGTCCCAGAGTTTAAGCTTGCTTACGGCAGCTTTATAAAATGCAGGATTGGATCCTTTGTATTTGGCGGCTTCGAGCAACTCTTTCTGTGCGGTCACCAGTTCAGGGGAGTAAATGGTCGCCAGTTTCTCGCCCTTTTCCACATTTTGTCCTGTATAATTAACAAAGAGCTTTTCTATCCTGCCACCGAACCTGGCTGTCAGTTCCGAAATATTCCTTTCATCGGGTTTGACCTTGCCCAGCAGGTAAACGTTTTTTTCAGGTATTCCCTTTTTTACCTCAGCCATTTCCACCTCTCCGAGTTTCATGGAGTTTACCGACATTTTTATGGCATCGGGGTGCACCATTTCATCCTCTTTTTCTGTTTCGAGCGGGATCAGTTCCATGCCGCAAATCGGGCAGTCACCGGGCTGGTCCATCTTAATTTGCGGATGCATGGCGCAGGTCCAGATGGTGGCTTCGCCTTCTTCATGAACATGTTCTGTTAAAACTGTTTCGTTTTTAGCCGTATGATGAAAAAATATCCTTCCGGCAATAAGACCAACTACCAGCATGATTGCTGCAATGATGATCTCTCTTTTATTGAATTTAAATTTCATGATATTAACTTTTTATCTTCCTAATAAATAATTTACAAATGCATTAGCGCCCTGTTTATCCGACAAGGCTTTTTCGTATTCGAGTGCGTACTTGAGGTACATGCGCTCCATCCTCAGTATTTCTTCGAAATTTTTTGAATTGTTGGTGTACTCGGCCATTAAAAGCTGAATTGATTTCGAGGCAAGGTCTTTTTGTTTGTTATACAGGTCAATCCTTCTGCCTGCATCACGGTAATCCTTCCATGTATTTTCCATGACTGCCTCCAGGATATTCTTTTTGTCCGAGGTTTCATTTTGTTTGGCTTTTTCGAGCAATACTACTTCTTCCACCATGGCTTTATATTTATCCCGGTAAAGGGGAATGCTGATACCAATCATAGGCAGCATCAGGGCGTCTTTGCCGTTGTTGCCCTTGATGTCGTTACCGATATTGATGTAGTCAACACCTACGGCAAAGCCGGGCAACCCGCTTTTGAAGGCAGCTTTTTCACCGAACTTCAGGGATTCGTATTGAAAATTCAGCTTTTTTAGTTCATGGTTGGCTGCAATGATGCTGTCCAGAAGTACATCTTTTTTAAGGTCCAAGTCATCCTGCCAAAGTTCTTCCGGCAATTGGACCTGGTCAGTGGAGTTAACATTCAGAAGTTTATTGAAAGCCACCTGCCAGGCATAGTATTTATCCCTGAGAAACGCCAACTGGTTTTCCTGATCGGCAATTTCCATTTCGATCCGGTATTCATCCACTGCCGATACCAGCCCGGCCTCCACTTTGATAAGTGCCAGGTTTTTCATGGTGTTCAGCAATTCAAGGTTTTCGATGGTAATATCAGTAGCCTTTTGGGCAAAGTACAGGTTGAAATAATGCGCCTTGACCTGGTAAAACAGCAACGACTTATAGTTTTCAAACTCTTCGTAGCCGGCTTTGGCGCTCAGCGTGGCAGCATCTCCCCTTGCTTTTAGCGTCCCGAACCAGGGAAACATCTGGGAAGCTGATAGTTTGAACTGCTGAGGGCCAAGCCTGGTCTCTACCGGCTGGATAAAATAGGAAAATGCCAGTGTGGGATTGGGCAAAGCTTCCTCCTGCGGTACTTTTTGTAGTGCTGCCATGTAGGTATTGAATTTAGCCTGCAGGCCGGGATTATTGGATGCCGCCAGGATCAGATACCGGTCTAACTGCCGTTCCTGCCCCCTTGCCACTCCTGACAACAATAAACCCAGCAATACCAGGGACTGTATTCCAAATTTAAATTTCTTCATTATTCTAATTTTTTTGATCATATAATACATGTATAACATTCTTAAACATTTTTCTTTACTCGTTTCTCCATCCACATACTGTACAGCACAGGTACTACAAACATGGTCATAACCTGTATGAGCATACCGCCAAAAGATGGTATGGCCATGGGGACCATAATGTCAGAGCCTTTCCCTGTTGAAGTTAGAACCGGAATGAGCGCAATAATTGCAACGGCAGCGGTCATCATAGCGGGGCGCACTCTTTTTGAGCCGGCCTCAAGAATGGATGCTCTGACCTGGTCTACTGTTGTAGGTTTGTTCTTTTCAAAAACCTGTTTAATGTACGTGCCAATGATCACCCCGTCATCGGTGGCAATGCCAAACAGGGCAATAAAACCCACCCAGACCGCCACACTGAGGTTTATCGGATGCATCTGGAACAAATGCCTCATATTTACACCGGCAAATGAGAAATCCATAAACCAGGGTTGGCTATACAGCCATATCATTAAAAACCCACCGGAAAAGGCCACAAATATTCCTGAGAATACCATGGAGGCGGTTACCGTTGAACTAAACTGGAAAAACAGGATCAGGAAAATGACAATCAAAGAAATGGGAATAACCATCATCAACCTTTTGGTGGCCCTGACCTGGTTTTCATAGTTTCCGGTAAACACATAGCTGACACCGGCAGGTAATACAAACTCCCTGTCTTTGATCTTTTGATTTAGAAATTTCTGGGCATTTTCCACTACATTGACCTCTGCATAACCGGGTTTTTTATCAAAAATCACATAGCTGTCAAGGAAGGTGTTTTCGCTTTTAATGACCTGTGGCCCGCGTGTATAGGATATTTCAGCCAGTTCGCCCAAAGGCACCTGTGCGCCAGTTTTTGTCGGTATCAGGATCTTCTTTATGTCCTCAGGGTTATCCCGGTATTCACGGGCATAACGCACACGGACAGGGAACCTTTCACGGCCTTCAACAGTTGTTGTAATTTTCATACCCCCGATAGCTCCCCCAATGACGGATTGCATATCCGATACGGTCAGGCCATATCGCGACATAGCCTCTCGGTTGAGCTTAATTTCCAGGTAAGGTTTGCCCACTACCCTGTCGGCAAATACGGATTGGGGCACAACACCCTCCACTTCTTTCAGGTAGTTTTCCAATTCAAAACCCACTTTTTCAATTGTAGGCAAATCGGGGCCAAAAACTTTGATACCCATCGGTGCGCGCATGCCTGTTTGCAGCATGACCAGCCTTGTTTCAATAGGCTGAAGCTTGGGTGCCGAAGTAAGCCCGGGCAATTTGGTCAGCTTTACAATCTCCTGCCAGATATCATCGGGTGATTTGATATGGTCGCGCCATTGCCTGAAATATTCACCATTTTTATCTTCGACTAATTCTTCTGCCGTCAGCAATTTAAAGCCTTCTTTTCGGGGATTGTATGTACTCCCGTCTTTGAGCAGGTACGCACCGTCTTTATCGGTTTTAAAGCGCATCCTGTGTCCGTCTTCATTCACCATGAATTCGGACTTGTAATTAATTACATTTTCAAACATGGATATGGGTGCCGGGTCCAGTGCCGAATTCACCCTTCCCCACTTACCTACCACACTTTCCACTTCAGGTATTGAACTCAGGTTGAGATCGAGGGTTTGGATATCGTCAATATTTTCCTCTACACCAGAGTGTGGCATCGTTGTCGGCATTAGCAGGAAGGAGCCTTCATCCAGCGAAGGCATGAATTCTTTACCGACACCCGGAATAGCTGAGGAAACGGAAGTGTAAACTTTGGTTTCTTTTACCATTTTGGGCAGGAACCCGAATACCTTATCAAATCCCTGCCAGGTAATAATACCAAATAACACGATGCTAATGGGTATGGCCAGGAACTTCCACTTGTTGGCAAGGCACCATTTTAAAATCCGCGGATAAAAATGAACTACCGACATCAGGATACCCAAAACCACAAAGGTGATCAGCAGGACAAAGATAAAATTGACGATAAAAGCGTTTTGAGCACCCAGCGGCATCCATTCTTTTGTCAGGTAAAAAACTACAACTGATACTGTAATGGCAATATTGACCAGGTTGTTATAATAATCCCCCCTCTTTTTCCAGCTATTTTTCAACAGGTTGTTCACCCCAACGGCAACCAATGCAATGGCAATAAATGATTTAAAGAAAATCAGGAATATAACCCCGGCTGCGATCAGTATAAAACTCATGATCCTGCCCCGTCTCTCTTTGTTCTGCCTGATACCAAAAACAATGTGTGCAAATGCCGGAATAAAAATCAGGCCGATAACCAGGGCAGATATCATGGCAAAAGTTTTGGTAAATGCCAGGGGTTTGAACAATTTGCCTTCTGCTGCCTGCATGGCAAATACCGGCAAAAAGCTGACTATTGTTGTTGACAGAGCTGTTATTACTGCTGATGCCACCTCAATTGTTGCTTTATAAATGATGTTCAACAGGGTTTTGCCCCTGGCACCTTTGTTCTCAGGCATTTCGAGGTGCCTGACAATATTTTCGGTAAAAACAATGCCTACATCCACCATGACACCGATGGCAATGGCAATACCCGATAAAGCCACAATATTGGCATCAACACCAAAGCGTTTCATGATAATAAAAGTCATCAGCACGCCAATAGGCAACAGGCTTGAAATAAGAAATGAAGCCCGAAGGTTCATCACCAGGATGATAACAACCAGTATGGATATCAGGATTTCGTGTGTCAGGGCATACTGCAGGGTACCCAGGGTTTCTTTGATCAGCCCGGTACGATCATAAAAAGGAACTACAGTTACTTTTGAAATGGTACCGTCAGCCAGTTTCTTTTCAGGGAAACCGGGTGCGATTTCCCCTATTTTGTCTTTTACATTATTTATGACCTCAAGCGGATTGGCGCCATAACGTGCCACGACTACACCACCAACAGCCTCAACTCCACCTTTGTCGAGCCCACCTCTGCGGGTGGCAGGGCCAAATTGCACCCTGGCTACATCTTTCAGCCTGATCGGGACATTATCCACCACTTTAACAACACTTTCTTCAAGGTCTT
>CAZVAY010000189.1:0-5701 GCA_964625265.1 uncultured Sphingobacteriales bacterium
AAACTTCGGGGGTGACAAGTTGGTGCAGCAGGAGCCGGACGCATCCAGTTTTCCGAGCGGAGGCATCAGAAACACCTTTGAAGCCCGTGGTTATACGGCATGGGACCCAACTTCGCCTGCTTTTATCATTGGGACTACGCTCTGTATTCCCACCATTTTTGTCAGCTACACCGGTGAGGCCCTTGATTATAAAACACCCTTATTAAAAACATTGTCTTTTATCGACAAGTCTGCTACTGAAGTATGCCAGATGTTCGACCGTTCGGTCAATAAAGTGATTGTAACACTAGGTTGGGAACAGGAGTATTTTTTGGTTGATGAGGCATTGTATTATGCACGGCCTGACCTGATGATGACCAAAAGGACCCTGATGGGGCATGCTGCTGCCAAAGACCAGCAACTGGCCGACAATTATTTCGGATC
Source organism: uncultured Sphingobacteriales bacterium (assembly GCA_964625265.1). Classification (GTDB taxonomy): domain Bacteria; phylum Bacteroidota; class Bacteroidia; order CAILMK01; family JAAYUY01; genus CAYNBC01. Next base: position 424 of record CAZVAY010000189.1, read on the forward strand.
CATTCCAGAGCGGGTCATGAATTTCATGAAAGAAGTAGAAATTGAATCCTACAAACTGGGTATTCCGTTAAAAACCAGGCACAATGAAGTGGCACCCAACCAGTTTGAATGTGCACCGGTGCACGAAGAAGCTAACCTGGCTGTAGACCACAACCTTTTGCTCATGGATTTGATGAACCGCGTAGGCAGGCATCATCATTTCAGGGTGCTATTTCACGAAAAACCTTATAAGGGCATCAATGGCAGTGGTAAGCACTGCAACTGGTCAATGGCAACCGATACAGGGGTGAACCTGCTATCTCCCGGTAAAACACCCAAATCAAACTTACAGTTTTTAACTTTCCTTGTTAATACCATTAAAGCTGTTCATGATAATACCGACCTGCTTCGGGCCAGTATTATGTCAAGCGGCAACTCGCACAGGCTGGGGGCACACGAGGCACCACCTGCTATTCTTTCGGTATTTATCGGCCAGCACCTGACCCGGATGCTTGACCAGATTGAAAAGCGTGTTTCTGGGAAAAAAATGACCCCGGATGAAAAAACGGAGCTTAAACTTGACATTGGTAAAATACCTGAAATACTTCTGGATAATACTGACAGGAACCGTACCTCGCCCTTTGCCTTTACAGGTAACAGGTTTGAGTTCAGGGCAGTGGGTTCTTCTGCCAATGTTTCAAACCCGATGATTACGCTGAACCTGGTTGTGGGTAACCAGTTAAAACTGTTTGTCAAAGATGTTGAGCTAATCAGGAAAAAGGGAATAAAAAAAGACGAAGCTATTCTCCAGGTTTTGCAACGGTATATTACCGACTCCAAAAAGATCCGTTTTGAAGGGGATGGTTATTCCCATGAATGGATTGAAGATGCTTTAAAACGTGGCCTGACCAACATTACGGATGTTCCGGATTCTTTTAAAACATTTATTGCCCCGGAAACGATTAATTTATTTGAGAAACATCAAATATTGGCAAAAGCGGAACTGGAAGCCAGGTTTGAAATCAGGTTGGAAAGGTTCACAAAAAAGATTCAGATCGAATCCAGGGTGTTAGGCGACCTGGCCCTTAACCATATCATACCTACTGCACTCGAATACCAGTCGAGGCTTATTGAAAATGTTAAAGGCATCAAAGAGGTGTGTACACCTGAAGAATTCGAAGAGGTAGCCAGCATGCAGTTAGATACTATTAAAGAGATTTCCCGAAATATAAATGGTATCAGGAAAAAAGTGGCCGAAATGAAGGAAGCCAGAAAAAATGCCAACCAACTTAAAAGAACCGAAGACAAAGCCCAGGCTTATTCCAAAGTAATAAGGCCCTATCTTGGTGAAATCCGAAAGTTCATAGACACTCTGGAGTTTATGGTGGATGACTCGCTTTGGAAGATGCCCAAATACCGGGAGCTGATATTTACTCGCTGAGTTCGAAGGAAATTAAATTCCAGCAGATGGCTATTATATGTAATTAAAATATTCCTTAATTTCGCCCGAACTAAAAAAGAAGAAAAAAGTGCTTTACTTACTTGGATTGGCTTATCTTGAAAATTCACAAATTCGTTTCTCCATCAGGCACGAAATGGAGTTAAAAGAACTGCTTGACAGTATTGAAACAACAAATACTTTAACTGTCACAAGACATTTGATTGCTTACCCGTCCGATAAGGGACCAGTGGCGAAAAAAAATTGTTCCTGCCTGGAATTTGAAACGGAAAACCCGGACAGTGTTCAGGAAAAATGCCATGAGTTTTTTGAAAAAGAAGCCGTTGGTGAAAACAGTATGAGCCTATTTATGATCCCCTTTGACCCCAAGAGTAAAGACCTGGGGAAATGGGCGCGAAAGGCCAAACAGAAAAAACCTGCCAAAAAAGACAGGGAATCTATCGTTGAGCAATTGGAATTCACCATGCTCCTGAACAGGGGGGAAGAAGAGATCCTGACTGCTTCTGTTATCGCCACCGGCCTCCGTGCAGGCGGCAACGATGGTTATTTTATCTGGTTGCCTGGCCTCGACCGGATTAAAAGTGGTATCTATTCAGTAGGTGAGTTAACAGGGTTGCTCCAGCCGGATAAAATAGTGGGAATGGACAACAAAAAAGTACCGGAATCGAACAGGATTTTTGTTTCTGGCAGAATTTATCCGGTTTTAAAGTCAGAAAAAAAACTAATTTATGTGGAACCGGTAAATGATTATGAACTTTACGAGTGGGAAACGGCTTCCTTTAATTCTATTCAACTGATTACCTGATTTAACGACCTAATCCAAGTATATGAGAATTTTACCGTTACTGGCTGTAATGGGTTGTTTTTTGTTTTCATGCAAAAACACACAAAATGAAAAAATTGTACTGACCGTATTCCATGCAGGTAGCTTGTCAGTTCCCTTTAAACAAATAGAGGCAGAGTTCGAACAATCACATCCCCATATTGATGTTGTGTTGGAAGCAGCAGGCAGCATAGCTTGTGCACGCAAGATCACTGACCTTCATCGCGATTGTGATGTGATGGCCTCATCTGACTTTACAGTAATTGATAAATTTCTGGTGCCTGATTATACGGATGCTTCAATCAAATTTGCTACGAATGAACTTGTTTTGGCCTATGTGCCTGATTCGAAATATGCCACTGAATTAGATGCCTCGAACTGGTACCGGGTTCTTTTCAGGGAGGATGTAATTTACGGCCGCTCTGACCCTAATTCAGACCCTTGCGGGTACCGGTCCTTATTATTGTTTCAGCTTGCAGAAAAATATTATGGGATTGACAGCCTGGCTGTTAAGCTGTCCGGAAAAAATACGGATTTTATCCGGCCCAAGGAGTCTGACCTGATAGCCCTGCTGCAATCCGGTAACCTCGATTATGCATTCGAATACAAATCCGTGGCTGTTTCCATGGGCCTGGAATACCTGATATTTCCTGATTCGATAAATATGCGTAACCCGGGGCTGGATGAGTTTTACAAACAATCATCCATAGAAATAAATGGGAAAAAACCCGATGAAAAGCTAAACCGGTACGGAGCTTCAATCGTATATGGAATATGTAAGCTCAAACAGGCCCCACAGCCCAAAGAAGCACAGCAGTTCATGGATTTTGTCCTTTCTGAAAAGGGAAGGAAGATTATGGAATCAAATGGACTGGGTACGATAAGGCAATAGTGACTTTTTTCGGAAGGAATTTTCAGTCATGAAAATGCATGCGAAGAAATTGCCATTGAAATCTTACCTACTTTTGTACTTAAATTGATTCTATGGCTGCTTATAAATGCGGATTTGTAAATATTTTTGGATATCCCAATGTGGGTAAATCCACCCTCATGAATAAACTGGTTGGCGAAAAGCTTTCCATTGTTACGCCCAAGGTACAGACCACCCGTCAAAGGATACGAGGAATTCTGAGTGGCAAAGATTTCCAGATTGTTTTTTCGGACACACCCGGAATTTTAAAGCCCAGGTATGAATTGCAAAAGGCAATGACCAAAGAAATTGACCAGGCCTTGAAGGATGCAGACATTATATTATATATGGTGGAAGCAAGCGATGACCCGGAAAAACACCTTGAATTTTTAAAACGGATTTCGAAACAGAAAATTAATTTTTTCCTTTTGATCAATAAAATTGACCTGACAGGCCAGGATAAAACGGAAGATGTCATTGCCCAATGGCAAAAACGTATTGACAATGAACATATTCTGCCTTTGTCGGCCTTACATAATTTCAACCTGGCTCAATTGTTAAAAATACTCAAAGACAACCTGCCGGTTCATGAACCTTATTTTGAAACGGACATTATAACTGATAAAAGTGAAAAGTTCATTGCATCAGAGATCATACGTGAAAAAATATTTCTGAAATTCCGGGAAGAAATTCCCTACCATACGGAAGTTATTGTAACCAGGTTTGTGGAGGAAGAAGAAATCATCCGGCTGTCAGCAGAGATTTTTGTCAGCCGGGAATCGCAAAAACCTATTCTGATCGGTAAAGGCGGCCTTGCGCTGAAAGAACTGGGTTCCAAAGCCAGGACTGACCTGGAATATTTTTTTAACAAAAAGGTATTTCTTGAACTTTTTGTAAAAGTCAGGGACAAGTGGAGGGATAAGAAGGTTTATCTGAAACAGTTTGGATATGATGTCTGATAAACCTGGAAAATTCGTGATTTTTTTATACAAATATTGACGATTGAAAATCAGGATTATATCATGTGGTTCATGAATCGGGCGTTTTGATCGTTCATGTCGGGGTTGACCGGACAAATAATTGAAATTCAATTATTTTGTCAGCGCTTTGGGTGATTAAATCATTTTAGGAATTATTCAGCTTAAGTCAATTTTATTGCAAAAAAACAATCATAGGCATCATGTAACTACCAAAGATATTTTATACTTTTGCATACGTTAATCAACAAATCAAAATTTACAACTAATGAATTGGTTTACTACCGCAATTACTTCTTCAGTAGGTAAGAAGTTGATCATGTCATTGGCAGGGTTGTTTTTACTTGTATTCCTGTTGGTTCACCTGGGGATCAACCTATTGGTACTGTGCGATAACAAAGACAATTTTAATATTGCTGCCCATTTTATGGGATCCAATATTGTGATCAAGGTATTTGAGATTGTACTTTTCCTGGGTTTTCTACTTCACATGATCTATGGCGTTGTCATACAAATTGGGAACTGGATGGCCCGGCCAGTCAGGTATAAAAAAGAAAACCTGACTTCTCAAACCTCATTTTTCTCAAAATACATGATCCATACGGCTGTTGTGATCTTTGTGTTCCTGGTCATTCACCTGGCGGATTTTTATTACGAGGCCAGATTTACCAACGAGGTAGGTTCAGTGCTTATCAATGGCAAAGAATACCATGATATGGCTTCCCTGATCCTGGAGGAATTTACCAATGGATACTACGTATTATTTTATGTAGTATGCTTCTTGTTTATGGCATTTCACCTTAATCATGCTTTTCAATCTGCATTTCAAACCCTGGGCTTGGACCATAACAAATACACACCATGGATTAAATTCCTTGGAATACTTTATTCCATCCTTGTTCCCCTGGGGTTTGCGCTTATTGCCATACTTATTTATTTTAAGGGGTAGCGGTATGTTATTTTATATCTAAAAAATTGAAACTGAATAAGAAATGAGAGTATTATTAGGCTGTGAACGGTCTGGGATTGTCCGCGAATCTTTTAGGAAATTAGGTCATGATGCTTGGAGCTGTGACACTGAACCGGCGGACGATAATTCAGAATTTCATTTTCAATGTGATATTTTTGCT
>CAZVAY010000190.1:0-5684 GCA_964625265.1 uncultured Sphingobacteriales bacterium
AACCATCTGCGGGCACAATGTAAGATAGTAAACGATGTTTTCATACTCATCTGTTTTTCTTTAATTATATTGAAAAATAAAAAAAATATTTTCCTTAAACAATATTTCAAAGGCTTTGTAGCCATATGCGATAAATGTAACCTATCAAAATCTACAATAGTAGAAATTTGACAGGCTTTGTAGCCCCAATATGAGGCCCAATAATGTTTTAAAATGAGTATTGTAAATCAGAAAGTTCCCTAAAGTTAGTCAGAATTATTAAACTCTGGTTAATAGATAAACTTATTATTATAAACTTTGTTTCCAACAATAAGCTGAACAATATAAACGGTTCGGGCACTCTCAATTTCTCCGGGATTTACCTTTAATGAAAATTTACCGGCATTTTCATTAACTGCTGGTAATGCAAATATTTTTTGACCCAGGGTATTAAAGATATTCAGTGTCACTTCTGAAGATGTATTTAGCTCATACTCAATAACTATATCCTGATCATTCAAATAAACATGTAAGTTCGGATTGTCAACCAGGTCAACATTAATATCGCTTGTTGCAGTAATTGTAATATCATAATCCTCTACCTCTCCATGATAAACATAAGGATCGCTGCCACAAGGCTCTATGGCTGAATGCCCACAACTCTCAACCATTTTATTCATGACTCGCATTCTGGTCGTTCCTAATACGGCATTAGCAGGAATAGAGACTGTTCCGGAATACTCTCCGGTTCCCACATTTGATTGTTCAAATACCTGCTCATCCGGCACTTCAAATACAAAGTTCCTGTTAAAATCAATATAAACAGCCATGTTTTGAGCAGAACAGTAATAGCCTACATCACCGGAGACTGCAATAGGTACAGATGTGCCTCTTGCCACTGAAGTAGTAGCAGATGTCATAACATACTTTTCATTAGCCCCTGATGAACGGTTAATCCCATTTACAGCAAACTTGACATTTGTTATCCTGCACTCGCCATGATTCATATCAACTACAGGTATACAATAGTTTTGTGCCAATGAGGACGAAATACAAATCAAAGAAATTAAAACTGGTAAAAATAAGGTTCTCATAATGTTTAAGTTTTAGTGGTTAAATAACACATTGAAGTTTAAGTTATGGCGAGGACGGTGACAGTCGTTGACGGGTTGTACAGAATTTGAATTTTTATTCCCATAATCATTATATGTTAGATATAATCAGGATAAAACTTCCGGCAAATCACAATGATCTATTGATTAAAAAAGTTCATGCTCGTTTCAATTGTTCAAACAAGTATATTCCATTGAAATAATTCCTGATAAGCTGCAGAATTTATCTTATAAAGCAAGTCACTGATTACAAGATAACAATATTGAGTATCCATATCCTCTTCAATACGCTACGTGAAAACATGTATTGTTCATGGTAATTTAGCATCGTTGAATAATCGAATTATTTTTATCTTGCATTGAAACAAATCAGCAGTTTATGAGCAGTTTCAGAATATTAGTGATCAATCCGAGGACTTACTTTACGAAGATTGCTGTTTTTGAAAACAACAAATTATTGTTCCTTAACCGCGTCATGCACTCGGCAGAAGAACTGAATGAATTTGAAACCAATATTGATCAACATACATTCAGGAAAAATATTATCCTGGAAGAACTGAAGGAAGCGGATATTCCATTAGACAGTATTTCGGCAGTTGTTGGCCGTGGCGGGTTGCTCAAGGCTGTTAAATCAGGTGTGTATGAAGTTACGGAGAAGCTTAAAAAAGATCTGCTTAACAGCCCCGTTGGTGAAGATTCAGTAAATTTAGGGGGCCTTATTGTAGACGATATTGCCAGGCTCATTGGTGTCAAAGCCTATATCAGTGATCCGGTTGTTGTAGACGAACTGGCCGGTATTGCCCGTTTTGGCGGCCATCCTGATTTTAAAAGGAAATCAATTTTTCATGCACTGAACCAAAAAGCTATTGCCCGGCTTTATGCAAAGAGACACTCAAAAAAATATGAGGACCTGAACCTCATTGTAGCCCATCTGGGCCTTGGGATCACTATTGGTGCACACCGTAAAGGCCGCGTGGTGGATGTCAACCAGGGTTATGACGGTGAAGGGCCCTTTTCACCAAAAAGAAGTGGCAGTGTACCGGCCGGAGACCTTGTCAGGCTTTGTTTCTCAGGGAAATATACAGAAAGAGAAATCCTGAGGATGCTTGCCGGGAATGGAGGTTTAATGGCCTACTTCGGAACTGAAAATGCCAAGGAAGTAATACAGATGGCCAAAGACGGAAATAAAAAAGCTGCACAGGTAATGGATGCCATGGCCTACCAGGTAGCCAAATGGATAGGTGCCATGTTCACTGTGTTGAAAGGAGATGTGAATGCTATCCTGATAACCGGGGGTATTGCCCACAGTAAGTGGTTTGTCGATAAAATCATAGAAAGGGTTGATAAACTTGCACCTATACATATTTTCCCGGGTGGAGACGAAATGGAAGCCCTTGCCTTGAATATTCTGGCTGTGCTGAAAGGAGAAAGAGACCTGAAAATATATTAATCCGTAATCCTACATATCCTCACTAATTGTCAATCTTTTATTGACTCATACATTACTGACGTTTTCGTACTTTTGTATTCAAAATATTTAAACCATATATGACAAAAGCAGAGGAACAGGGACAATTTGACAGTTTAAAAAACATCATCATTGAAGCCATCAAAGACAAAAAAGGAGAAGAAATTATTAGCATAGACTTAAAGGATGTAAATCACCCATTTACCGAAATGTTCATTATTTGCCATGCAAACTCAACAACACAGGCAGAAACAATTGCCAATAATGTAATTGAAAAAGCCAAAAAGGAAGCCGGTGAAAGGCCTTCGGTGGTAGAAGGTTTACAAAACAGGGAATGGATATTGCTCGACTACTTCGACATTATCGTTCACATATTTACAGATGATAAAAGGAGATTTTACGCACTTGAAGAATTATGGTCTGACGGACAGTTGGAAACATATTCATAACAATAAATAAAGATGAGCAAAGAAGAGAAAGGACAACGAACTAATAATCCCGGGGATAATCAAAACAAAGAAGGGTTAAAGCCCAAATTGGGTAATAATAAAAAATTTAATTTTTACTGGATATACGGTATCATCGCTGTGATCCTGTTTTCAACCTACTTCATACCTTCCGAATATGCATCGGAAACGAGCTGGATGGAAGTGAAAGAAATGATTAAAAAGGGGCATGTTGAGAAATTCGAAGTGGTCAATAACGAAATTATTTTTGTTTACCTGACTAAGGAAGCTCTTAGTTCCGGGAATTACAAAGGATTTAAAGACAAAACACTTGATTCAGGGACAACAGGGCCTCATTTTAAATTCAACTGGCCGGATGCATCCTCCTCCTTCAAGGACAACGTGGATAAAGCCATGCTTGACAATAAACTGGAAGTGGAAGTACCTATATATTTCAAACGCAAAGACAACTGGGGCCGGGAGATCCTCAACTGGGTCATTCCGTTGGGCTTGTTGCTCGTTTTCTGGTTGTTCATTATGAGGCGTTTTTCCGGTGGGGGCGCAGGTGCCCAGATATTCAATATTGGTAAGAGTAAAGCTACTTTGTTTGACAAGGACACCAAGGTAAGTGTTTCGTTTAAAGATGTTGCCGGTTTGGAAGAAGCCAAAATTGAGGTCATGGAAATTGTCGATTTCCTGAAAAGTCCGGATAAATACACCAATTTGGGAGGTAAAATCCCCAAAGGCGCTTTACTGATAGGCCCTCCGGGAACAGGTAAAACCCTGCTTGCCAAAGCAGTTGCCGGTGAAGCTGACGTTCCTTTCTTTTCCATGTCAGGATCCGACTTTGTTGAAATGTTTGTTGGTGTGGGAGCTTCAAGGGTCCGTGATCTTTTTGGCCAGGCAAAAGCCAAAGCCCCTTGTATTATATTTATTGACGAAATAGATGCTATTGGCCGTGCCCGTGGACGTACTATGGTCCAGGGTGGTAATGACGAAAGGGAAAGCACACTCAACCAGCTTTTAGCAGAGATGGATGGTTTTTCATCTAATTCAGGTGTTATCATCCTTGCAGCCACCAACCGGCCCGATGTACTGGACCCTGCCCTTCTTCGTCCTGGCAGGTTTGACAGGCAAATTACTGTTGACAGGCCCGATCTGGTTGGCCGGGAAGAAATATTCAACGTACACCTTAAGCCATTGAAAAAACTGGGCAAAGATGTAAGCAATAAAAAACTGGCCGAACAAACACCTGGTTTTGCCGGAGCAGAAATCGCCAATGTATGTAACGAAGCTGCACTGATTGCCGCCAGGAAAAATAAAGATACTGTTGATATGCAGGATTTTCAGGATGCCATTGACAGGGTAATTGGCGGGCTTGAGAAAAAGACCAAGATCATTTCACCAGATGAAAAGAAAATTGTTGCCTTCCATGAAGCCGGGCACGCTATAGTAGGTTGGTATCTCGAACATGCCGCTCCCCTGCTGAAGGTCTCCATTGTTCCACGTGGTATTGCCGCTTTGGGCTATGCCCAGTATCTGCCTAAAGAACAATATTTATATACCACTGAACAAATACTGGATACCATGTGCATGAGCCTGGGTGGCCGTGCAGCTGAAGAAATTGTTTTTAAAAAAATATCAACAGGCGCCCAGAACGACCTGGAAAGAGTTACCCGTATGGCCTACGACATGGTGGCTATTTATGGTATGAATGAAAAGGTGGGCAACGTTTCGTATTATGATCCGAAAAATGAATATGGTTTTCAAAAACCCTATTCTGAAAAAACGGCTGAAATGATTGATGAAGAAGCCCGTAAGATCATTGCTAAATCATTTGAAAAAGCAAAAAAACTGATCAGGGATAAATATAAAGAATTCGAAAAAATTGCCCATGTATTGCTTGATAAAGAGACTATCTTCAAAAGCGATATTGAAGAAATGATAGGAAAGAGGCCTTTCAAAGAGCACACCGTAACCAGAAAAGAAGAGCCTGAAGAAGAGGGTAAAGAAGAGAAACCTGTATCAGACGAAGAAGGGAAAGTGCAGGAACAGGACATAGAAAAACCGGAAGAATTGGTTGACCCTGAAAATAATTAAGCTGTGTCAATCCGCATTTTTATTACCGGTGGGACATTTGACAAGGAATACAATGAATTAAACGGCCAGTTGTATTTCAAAGACACACACATGAACGAGATGCTCAAGCTGGGCCGGAATAAAGTGCCTGTTGAAGTCAGGACACTGATGATGATCGACAGCCTCGAAATGACCGATTCGGACAGGGAGATCATTCTTAATAACTGTCTGAAAACCCCTGAAGACAGGATCATCATCACCCACGGTACCGACACCATGGCTGATACGGCAAAATTTCTGGGGCCGCATATCAAAGACAAATGTATTGTGTTGACCGGTGCCCTGATCCCCTATAAGTTCGGCAGTTCTGACGGACTATTCAACCTCGGCAGTAGCATTGCCTTTGTACAAAGTCTCCCTTTTGGGGTTTACGTTTCGATGAATGGCAGGATATTCAATTGGGACAATGTCCGTAAAAACAGGAAAATAGGGGAATTTGAAGAGACCAACCCCGAATAACTGAGTTGATCCCGGCTTAAAAATTTGTTAACATTATCAGGAATAATTATGGCACAAAGCCGGGCAACATTTTAAACTTTG
>CAZVAY010000191.1:0-5683 GCA_964625265.1 uncultured Sphingobacteriales bacterium
ATAGATATTTTTTCCAAAATGGTTTGGCAACCCGGAAAATTCTAATTCCGGGTTTTTAATTGTGTAAACAACAGCCCGGTATAAAAAACACATTTAATGTTGTATTGAAAATAAAACTTTTATACTTTTGCGGACTCAAATAAACATGGATAATTTTAAAATTATGAAAAATCAGTACGAATCAATTTTTATCGTATCACCGTTGGTTACGGATACCCAGCTGAAGGAAACCGTAGCCCGAATCAAGAAATTTTTGTCCAGCAACGGTGGAGAGATTGTCCATGAAGAAGACTGGGGGTTAAGGAAATTTGCCTATCCCATCAAGAAAAAGTCTTCTGGATATTACTTTCTCCTGGAGTTCATATCGGAACCTGAGATCATTCAGAAAATTGAAACTGAATACAACAGGGACGAATTGATTCTCCGGTACCTGACCGTAATGCTGGATAAATACGCAATTCAATACAATGAAAGGCGAAGAAAAACCGGGAAAAAAACTCCCGAATTGATTGAAAAAGATACGGAAACCTTAAAACGTTAAAATCAGGATTATGGCACAAAACCATTACAAGAACATTTTCATCAACATTACTCCAAAGGAAAGACCTAAAAGGAAAAAGTATTGTTGGTTCAAAAAGAACGGTATCAAGTATATTGATTACAAAGATCCGAATTTTCTATTACGCTTTGTTGACGACCAGGGGCGGATTATTCCCCGTAGATACACCGGTACTTCCCTAAAGTATCAGCGTCAGCTTTCCAGGTCGATCAAGCGTGCAAGGCATTTAGCTTTATTACCCTTTGTTTCAGACTCTTTAAAGTAACATGACATGGAAATAATTTTAAATTTAAATATGCCGGGTCTTGGCTATGCCGGGGACATAGTGACCGTGAAGCCGGGTTATGCGAGGAATTACCTGATCCCGAATAAAATGGCCGTACTCGCTACCGAATCTAACAAAAAGATCATTGCCGAGAACCAGCGTCAGGCTACTCACAAACTGGCAAAGGAAAAAACAGAAGCTGAGGAAATGGCAAAAGCTATCCAGGCTAAAGGCGTAAGCATACCAGTAAAAGTGGGAACGTCCGGGAAATTATTCGGTTCGATCACAAACCTTATGGTTTCAAGGGCTCTGAAAGACATGGGATACGATGTGGACAGGAAGAATATTGTATTTACCGATGAAATGCCTGCTTTGGGTACCTATAAGATCATTTTGAAAATACATAAAGAAGTTCATCAGGAGGTAGACCTCCATATTGTGAAGGACGAATCAGAATAAGTATTTTTATTGATTAATATACAGCCTTTGTACCTTTTGGTATGAAGGCTTTTTTTGTACCTGAATCCCTGTTCTGTGCAGCCTTCCCGTGTTTTGTTATTTAACAATTTTTATCAATATACCCTTTTCAGGATTATATCTGAAAAGACTATCTTTGCGCGGAAATAAATAAAAAATCAAGCTATAATGGACCAAAAGCGTTTTAATTTACTTAACAACATAACAGGTTGGGTTGTATTCGGTATAGCCTTGTTTACCTACCTGTCAACGATTGAGCCCACTGTAAGTTTATGGGACTGCGGTGAATTTATTGCAGGGTCATACAAATTAGAAGTTGTTCATCCACCTGGAGCACCATTTTTCCTGATGTTGCACAGGCTAATTGCTATGTTTTCGCCTTCCCAGGCTATGGTACCGGTATTCATTAATGGAGCATCCGGAACCTGGAGCGCATTTGCTATATTATTTTTATTCTGGAGTATCTCCCTGCTGGCACGCAAAGTTGTTTTCAAAAATGAAAATGAAATCAACCTGTGGGAGTCCATTGCTGTTCTTGGAGCTGCAACGGTTGGAGCACTTGCCTATACATTCAGCGATTCATTTTGGTTTTCAGCCGTTGAAGGTGAAGTTTATGCACTTTCAGCCTGTTTTGTTTCCATTGTATTCTGGTTGCTTCTCAAATGGGAAAAGCGAGCTGACGAAAAGGATAATATGAAGTGGATTATCCTTATCTTTTACTTAATGGGGCTGTCAGTGGGAGTTCACCTGTTGAGTTTACTTGTTCTTCCTGTTTTGGCTTTTGTATACTATTTCAGGAAATTCAAAAAAATCAACCTGATGGGCGTTATCCTGGCCTTTGCTACCGGTATGCTGATTCTTGGCGTCATCATGGTGGTAATCATCAAATGGGTCCCGGCTATTGCATCAAAATTTGAGATTTTGTTTGTCAATACCTTTGGAATGCCATTCTGGTCAGGTGTGATATTCACGCTCGTCCTGTTATTTGGTGGGCTGGCTTACGGGATATACCGCACCCATAAAACAAAAAAAGTAATTTGGAACACGATCCTGGTTTCTGTCTTTATGGTAAGTATTGGTTATGCATCTTATACTATGGTAGCCATACGCTCCAACGCAAATCCAGCTATTGACTACAGCAACCCGGACAATATTTTTAACATGGTTTCGTACATTAACCGTGAACAGTACGGTGACCGGCCAATCCTTTACGGGGCACAGTTTACCTCCGAAATGCGCGGAACCCAAAATGGCAGGAAGCAATATGTAAAACGTGAAGGGAAATACAAATTCATTGGTTACAAACCTTTACCGGACTATGCACCTGAGCAAAAAATGTTATTTCCACGGATGAGTGATACCAGGTCTGACCGTGACAAGGCCTACCGGGTTTGGTCAGGCATGCGTGAAAATCAAAAGAAACCCACATTTGCCCAAAACATGAAGTTCTTCTTCAGCTACCAGTTAGGACATATGTATTGGCGTTATTTTGCCTGGAATTTTATTGGCAGGCAAAATGATGAACAGGGTCACGGTATGGCCATTGAAGGTGGTTTTATGAATGGAAACTGGCTTTCCGGAATTCAGTTTATTGACAAAGCGCTTGTAGGCAGCCAGGATAAGTTGTATTATGCAGAAAGGGTCAACAAAGCCCATAATAAACTGTATTTTCTCCCATTCCTGTTTGGCTTGATCGGCATGTTCTTTCATTTCAAACGAAATCCGAAAGATGCAGTGAGCGTATTGGCGTTTTTCATGATAACCGGTGTTTTATTGGTCGTATACCAAAATTCACCACCTTTTGAACCGCGTGAACGGGATTACACACTCGTTGGTTCTTTCATGGCCTACGCCATTTGGATTGGTTTCGGTCTGTTATCCATCATTGACTTTATCCGTAAAAAAGTAGATATAAAAGTTGCAACCGTGGTAGCACTGCTGGTTTCAATTCTGGCTGTACCTGTGTTGATGGCAAACCAGGAATGGGATGACCATAGCCGGGCACATCGATACACTTCCAGGGATTTTGGGATCAACTACCTGGAATCGTGCGCACCCAATGCCGTTTTGTTTACCAACGGTGACAATGATACTTATCCTCTTTGGTATGTGCAGGAAGTGGAGAATTTCAGGTCTGATGTCCGGGTTGTCAATCTTCAATTATTGATGACTGATTGGTATGTTGACCAGTTGAGGGAGAAAAAGAATGAGTCAGAAGCTTTTAAATTCTCATTACAACCGGACCAGATTACAGAAGGCACCAGGGATTATGTTGTTTATTACGATAACCCGGCATTGAAAATCAGTAAAAACCGGTTTTACGATCTCAGTGAAATAATAAACTTTATTGGAAGTGATAACCCAAGAACTAAAGTATCGACCTATACAGGTACCAAACTGGATTATTATCCCACACCCAAGTTGTACGTACCTGTAAATAAAGATGATGTAATAAAAAACAATGTACTCAGGGAAGAACTGGCAAACCGCATCACCGACAGTATCAGGTTTAGCATTGGCAAAAGGAATATTCTTAAAAACAGCCTGATGGTACTCGATATGATTGCCAATAATAAAGATTGGTCAAGGCCTATTTATTTTGCTATTACTTCAGGGTCGGACACCTATCTCGGCCTTCAAAATTATTTTCAGCAGGAGGGAATGGCATACAGACTTGTTCCCATGAGAGTGCTTCCGAATGAAAAAAATAATAACCCGGGAGAAGCTGGCCGTGTGGATACAGAGATTATGTTCGACAATGTGATGAACAAGTTTAAGTGGGGCAATTTGACTGATGACCGTGTCTATATTGGCAGTGTAACGCGCAGGCATTGTCAGAATTATAGAAATATTTTCGGAACCCTGTCGCAAGCATTGATCAAGGAGGGAGACAAGGAAAGAGCTTTACAGGCGCTCGACAGATGTTTTGAAGTATTGCCCGAGGAACAGGTACCGTATACCATTAACACAGTACAGTTGGCAGAACTTTATTTCCTGGCCGGAGATAAAGAAAAAGGGGAAGCACTTTCCCGAAGGCTGGCCGAAATATTCGTGGAATACCTGGATTATTTCAAAACCCTGGATAAAAAATTCTACAAAGCAGCCGACACTGAGATCAGAAGAAATTTCTATGGCATTCAAATGCTTCAGAATTTAGCCCAGCGATTTGAATTGACCGATTTCTCGGAATATCTCAATTCAGAAATGTCAAGGCTTCAGAGCATGTACAAATTTTAACTTCGAAAACTACCGGATGAAACTGGTTCAGACAGCCGAGCGAATATCCCATATCGAAGCCTCGGACAATGTTATTTTTCAGCGAAGCCTTTATGCTTACAAAGAAGCAGCAAAAAGGGTAGGTGGCAGGCTGTTGGAAATAGGCACCGGAATGGGTTACGGCCTGGAGATTATGGCTCCTGCCATTGATGAGTATATTGCCGTTGATAAATACTCATCCCAGGTTATTGAGGAATTTAAAGAAAGGGAGGATTTTAGTTTTATTCAGGCTTCTGTACCTCCTCTGCATGGTGTTGATGATAATTCTGTAGATCATGTTATTTCTTTCCAGGTCATTGAGCATATTAAAGATGACGATTCTTTTGTGAGTGAAATTCACCGGGTACTAAAGCCGGGCGGAACAGCCATACTGACTACACCCAACATTAAAATGTCTCTGACACGAAACCCCTGGCATATCAGGGAGTACACGGCAGCCCTGTTGAAGGAACTGTTATCCCACTATTTTAACCATACTGAATTGATGGGCGTGTTTGGAAACGATAAAGCCATGGCCTATTTCGAGGAGAATAAAAGGTCGGTTCAGAAATTTAAACGTTTCGATATTTTTAATCTGGAATACAATCTGCCCAGGCAATTATTCCGTATTCCGTACGATATACTTAACAGGATGAACCGGAATAAACTGCTCAAGAAAGGAGCTGAAGTAACTTCAGGGATTACCACTGAGGATTATCATCTTGCACTGGCCGAAGATGATTGTTTTGACCTGTTTGCTGTAGCTAAAAAATAACTCAGCCCTTCAATTCTTCTTCGTGTTCAATGACGAAATCCCTCTGGGCTTTAAGCAGGTTTAGCGCATGCAAAACCATATTTTTTGTTTCGGATAAAATATCCATAAACAACAAGCTGACACGCGTACCGGTTTCAGCTGCTTTTATCCTTTTAATCTGCTTTTTACGCATTTTATTAATATCGGTTACGAGGTCCTGCTGCCTGGTTATGATCTCGGTAACATCCTCGTATTTTTTCTCTTTAATGACGAAAATAATAAAGTCGATATACTCAACAATAGTATTTTTCAGATTAATGAGGTCTTTGGTTTGATCCATTGTCAGACCTTTATGGTTGTTATCAACATGTTC
>CAZVAY010000192.1:0-3278 GCA_964625265.1 uncultured Sphingobacteriales bacterium
TCTTATCTCCCAGTCCGGAGACATATTTCAACAAGTACTTGCTTGCGGTATTCAGGTTTACGCCCACACTGTTAACACAATTCAGCGTTATACGCTCCAGGGATTCTTTCAATAACTTTTGGTCGACATCATGTTGGTATTGCCCAATGCCCAGCGCTTTCGGGTCTATTTTAACCAACTCGGACAGCGGGTCCATTAACCTGCGCCCTATGGACACTGCGCCCCTGACTGTGACATCATATTGATCAAATTCTTCCCGTGCAATTTCAGAGGCAGAATATACCGAAGCTCCGTCTTCACTGACAACAAAAGCCTTTACATCACGGTCGAAGCGGGTTTTTCTAACCAGTTGTTCCGTTTCACGGCTGGCAGTTCCGTTCCCTATGGCAATGGCTTCAATTTTAAACTGGTTGACAAGGGTTTTAAGCTGTTTGGATGCTTTAATCCTGTCTCCATCCTGCCCGAATGGATAAATATTCTGGTTGTGGACCAGGTCACCTTGTTCATTCAGGCATACGATTTTACACCCTGTGCGATAACCCGGGTCAATAGCGAGTATCCTCTTTTGTCCGAATGGCGGCTCCAATAACAATTGTTTGAGGTTTTTTGCAAATACTTCAATTGAAGCTTTATCCGCTTGTTCCCTGGCTTTATTCCTTGCCTCAGTTTCCAGCGAAGGCTTCAATAGCCTTTTCCAGGCATCCTGAAGTGCTTCAAAAACAATATCAGCGCTGCTGCTGTTTCCCTTGATAAATATTTTTTCCAGAATTCCAATTGCCTTTTCTGTGGACGGTGAAATATCTGTTTTCAGGAACCCCTCTTTTTCACCTCTCAGTATGGCGTGGATACGGTAAGCAGGACAGTTTTTCAGGCGATAACTGAAATCAAAATAATCCCGGTATTTGCCGGCTTCTTCTTCTTTGCCTTTCACATTTTGTGAAGTCAAAACAGCTTCATGTTCAAACAGCTGGCGAATGCGTTTCCGGGCAAAGTTGTTTTCATTTATCCATTCGGCAATAATATCTCTGGCACCGGCAATGGCAGCATCCACATCCGGGATATTTTCATTCACAAACGCCCCAGCCCTGCCACGGGGATTGTCCTCACGTTGGGTCATGATGATTTTGGCCAATGGTTCCAGACCCTGTTCACGGGCTTTGTCTGCGCGGGTTTTGCGCCTTGGCTTAAAGGGCAGGTATAGGTCTTCCAGTGTATTTGAGTCCCAGCAATTTTCAAGGATTGTAAGCAACTCAGGTGTCATCCTGCCCTGCTCTTCAATGGTAGCGATGACACTTTCTTTGCGTTGTATAAGTTTTTCGAAATAAGATTTTAAATCGGCAATTTGCCCTATGCCCACTTCATCCATTTCCCCTGTCATTTCCTTGCGGTACCGGCTGATGAATGGAATGGTTGCCCCTGATTCCAGCAACTTCATGACATTATCCACGTAACGGGGCTGAAATCCTGTTTTATCTGAAATTAATGTGAGAATACTTTCCGACACAGTTATTTAATTTACAGCAAAGATAGTCCTTTGGATAAGCATGCTGAAGTACTTTTAAATTCAACTAAAAATTCGCCTTCTAATATAGTGGGATTCTGATATAATAGATAAGAAGTGATATAAAAAATGCTACCGAAGTAGCATTTCCTAAGATTTTTTTGAGAATATTAATCCTCAAAATCCAGTTTCTTCCTGATAGCTTTTGGAATGGCATTTTTATTAACCAGCAGTGCCATAGTCTTGTATTTGACAAAGGCTTCTGAGGCATAGAAATAACCGTCATAGATCTGGCTGGCAGTGCCCCACGAGTTTTTGATCTTATAATACAGGGTGCCGTTCTGGTCGGTAGCCGTGCCGGTGATATGCATACCATGGTCATCTGTGGTTTGCCAGTTATCAAAGGCATCTTGCCGCATTTGCTGTGTTATCTCTTTTTCTTTACCCGGTTTATTCAGGTGATAAAGGAGATCATCTTTTTCAGCTGGTGATAAGGTCGACCATTTGCCTTGTTCAAGGTCTGTCAGGTCTTCAAAATCTTTTTCAGGCACAATAGCTATTCCGTTTTTCCAGCTAAAGCCCTTTTCACTTACGTCACTGGCCCAACCTACCGTATATCCATTTTCCAGTGAGTTATTGATAACGGCCATCAGTTCATCAATAGGCAGGTTGTAAACATTGCCCCAGGCCCAGTTGTCAGGGATTTCTATACCGAAAGGTTGATAAAACGGGTGATGTGTGTACGAACTTAGATTTACATAGTCAGTCCACACAAGCCCCAGGCTGTTTGCAAATGATTTGGGTGTGTAGGTTTTTCCCTTATAGGTAAACTCTTCGGGGAATTTGCCCAGGTAGGCATCCAAAATGCCGTTAAAACCATCAATCCAGGATTTGCTCAACCGGTGGTTTTTGTTTTTAATGACCCCATCGACATAGTCTTTTAATACTTCATCCATTTCCCCGTGAATGTGTTTACTTTCGCCTTCCAGCAAGCCGGGATATGCTTCTTCTGGCACAATACCATACTTTTTGATCATGTTCACCACGTCATGAAACTGTCCGCCTCCGGCAAAATTAAGGTTGCCATGTACACGAACATATTTGATGGCTTTTTCCAGATAAGTCATTCTGACAATGAACATCTCTGACAGGTTGTACTCCCCTTTCCCGGTACGTAAAATTTCTGATTCAATAAAGGATATCCCTGAAAAGCTCCAGCAGGTACCCGACCTGTACTGGTTTTTAACCGGTGTGGCTTTCAGGTCTGTTTTGTCTGTAAAAATATAACCTTCATCCTTATTTTCGGTTTGGGCATAGACCGAATTACCAGAAATGACCAGCATGGTTAGCATAAAGAATAAAAAATTGATGAGTAATTTCATAAGTTTGCTTTTTAACGATTAACTACTAAAAGTTTGTTTAAAATAATTTTGCGAAAATAAGTTTTTTCAGATTAACCCATGGCTTCATCCCCAAAATCCTACGCAATCCTTGATATTGAGACCACCGGGCTTAGTGCCAAAAGGGAGAAGATCATTGAAATAGCCATATTTAAACATAATGGCGAAAGGGTCGTGGATAAAATGTCGACCTTAATCCATCCGGAGAGAATGCTGACCCCTACTATCATGGGTATCACAGGCATCAATGATTCGATGCTGGAAAATGCACCTGTATTTTACGAGGTAGCGAAAGATATCATTAAATTCACAGAAAACTGCATAGTTGTGGGCCATAATGTTCATTTTGATTATGGTTTTATCAAAGAAGAATTCAG
>CAZVAY010000192.1:3378-5650 GCA_964625265.1 uncultured Sphingobacteriales bacterium
TTCAGGGACCTTCATCCGGCTCTGAAAAAGGAAAGCCTGACCAAACTGCCGTTTAAAGCTGGCTTGTACTATTTTTTTAATGATAAACAGGAGTTGATCTACATCGGCAAGAGTAAGAACATAGCTAAAAGAGTGGCTGATCACCTGCGCAATACCAAAACGCCCAAAGCAGCAGAAATGCGACAGCAAATCGCTGATGTGTATTTTGAATTGACAGGAAGTGAACTGATAGCCCTGCTCAAGGAAGATGCAGAAATAAAGAAACACAAACCTTTTTTCAACAGGGCTCAAAAACGTTCATTTTTTACCCATGGCATCTATTTTTATTACGATAGCAACGGTTATATCCGGTTGAAAACCGGAAAAACCAGCTCTGAAGAAATGCCCCTGGGTACCTTTACCAATGCCCGTACTGCCAAGGCGCACCTGGAAAGCCTGGTAGACAAATTTGAACTGTGTCAGAAACTGGCAGGCACCTACAGTTCACAAAATGCCTGTTTTTATTATACCATCAAACAATGCCATGGCGCTTGTGTGGGCGAGGAAAGCCCTGCCGGGTACAACATCAGGGCTTCAAAAGCCATTAAAAGCTTTGAGTTTGATAAAAAAGATTTTTTCATCATAGACAAAGGCAGAAATGACCATGAAAAATCTGTGGTGGCTGTTGAAAACGGCAAATACATGGGTTATGGTTATTTTGATGAAAGAGAGTTTAGCGGTAACCCGGAAGACCTGTCCTCTTTCGCCCGGCCCGCAGAAGATAACAGGGATATCCAAATGATCATCAGGAATTTTATCAGAAAAGGGGAATATCTCAAACTGGTACACACAGTGAGGTGATGGTGAGTTTATCTCCAACGACAAAAGTGTTTTTTATTATTTTCACAATTCTTTGATTTCCCTTACCCTGTTCACGAACAATAAGATATCTGATTAACTGCTATCTTTGCAAACCATGCACCCTAAAGATGAAATACTTTTTGTAATAAACCCGGTTGCCGGAGTCCTTAACAAGAGAAATTTGGACGAAATAATTGAAAAGTACTTAAAGGGCAGGGTATCCTACAGAACTGTATTTTGGGCCCATCAGCAGCAAAGTGTAAAAGAATTGATCCACAATAATATAACAGATACTACAAGCCTGGTAGCAGCCGTTGGCGGTGACGGTACGGTGAATGCCGTTGCCGATGCCCTTTCAGGCACCGGATTAGTACTGGGCATTGTTCCGGGTGGTTCGGGAAATGGTATAGCCAGGCACTTACGCATCCCCTTGCGATTGAGCAAAGCTTTGCAGGTATTAGTTGATGGTAAAACGGTTGAGATAGACCAATGTAAAATCAATGACAGGCATTTTCTCACCACAGCAGGTATCGGATTTGATGCTGAAGTAGCCCGTGACTTCAAAAAAAGTAAAAGGCGTGGAATTGGAAATTATATTCTTTCCGTCCTCCAGATATTCCGTACCTACAAGCCCCAGGATTACCATCTCGAAATTGACGGCCATCCACTTGATTCAAGGGCTTTTCTTATTACATTTGCCAATGCTGCGCAATACGGTGCCAATGCCTATATTGCCCCTGATGCAAAAATTGATGATGGTATGCTGGATATTGTTGTTATGAAAATGCCCCGATATATTGACACCATCGGGATTGTTTTCAAATTATTTTACCGAAATATCTACAAGTCGCCACTGGTAAAACTTTACAGGGGGAAAAAAGTCAGGCTCAGAAAACTTGGCAAACAACCTGTACACTATGACGGTGAAGATTATGACGATTTTGACACGCTTGATATTGAAGTAATTCACAAAGCAATTAAGGTCAGGGTACCTGTAAAATATAGATTTAACTTATGGAACTTCTTGATGGAAAATACCTCTCGGATTTTATTAAAGAAAAAATAAAACAGGATGTGGCCAAAATGGTTGAACAGGGATATCCTGCCCCACACCTGGGCGCTATTCTTGTAGGTGACGACCCTGCCAGCCAGACTTATGTGAGGAGCAAAATCAAATCCTGCGAATTCACCGGCATCCGGTCGGGATTGGTTAAGATGGATGCGTCTGTAACGGAACAGGAGCTTCTGTCAAAAATTGATGAGCTGAACAAGGATGACGGCCTGGATGGATTTATTGTCCAGTTGCCCCTCCCTGCGCATATCAGTGAATCAAGGGTGATTGAAGCCATCAATCCGGGCAAAGATGTGGATGGTTTACATCCTGTCAATATTGGCCGGATGACGCAAAACCCGCCTGCCACTTTGCCGGCCC
>CAZVAY010000193.1:0-5622 GCA_964625265.1 uncultured Sphingobacteriales bacterium
GAACAACGCTATGTTCTGTGTCAGTCATGCTTTCTCGGCCAACCGATACCGGTTTTTTAATATGCTGAAGAAATCCTACCGACCCGCAGTTGCCGGTTTCGTCCATGATACAAGCGTCCAGTGTTACTTTTCCGTCCCTGTCGGGCAGGCCACCGTATCCTACGCTCATTACATCAGGATCGGATTCGCTGACATTGACACCTTTTTCTACAGCATCCAGCGCTTTGCCGTTGGCAGCAAGTATTTCCCATGCTTTTTCATTGGCTGCCATTCCGTGTTTCCAGGTTGAAATAACAACCGGTTTCGTAATTTGACCGGGGATATAGGCAGAACGCCCTTTCAGCCAGCCGGCAGGCAGGCCCAGGGCCAAAGTCCCAAGTAATCCTGTCCTGATAAAATTTCTTCGTGTACCCATATTCAAATTTAAGTTCACAATGAACAAATTTAATCAATCTTTTGTGAATTCGGATAGTTGTGCCGGGCAAGCCTGAGCTACTTTATCAGCAGTGTATTAATTTTTTCTATCAGTTCTTCCTTGATAATAGGTTTGGAAATATAATCATTGCAACCCACTGCCATTATTTTTTCCCTGTCACTCTGGAATGCGTAAGCTGTTTGTGCCAAAATGATTACATCACTACTCATCTTACGGATTATTTGGGTGGCCTCATAACCATCCATCGTGGGCATTTTAATATCCATTAAGATTAAATCGGTGTCGGGATTTGTTTTAAAAAGTTCAACAGTTTCCTCACCTGTTTTGGCAGTGAGTATTTGAGATGCATATTTACTCACAGCTAAACTTAGAAATTGCCTTGAAAAGGTTTCATCATCAGCGATAATAATCTTATAATGTCGCTGCCCAACAGAATTTGAATGGGGGCTTTCATTATTATCCTGAGTATCATTCATTAATTCATTATTGGCAAAGGGAATTGTAAAAGTGAATTTCGTTCCCGTTCCCAATTCTGATTTCACACTGATGGTTCCGCCCAGCAATTCAATATAGGCTTTGGCTATGGACAGCCCTAACCCGGCACCCTCAAAATTCCTTGAATAGGAAGTATCCGCCTGTTCAAAACGGTTGAAGATCATATTTTGTTTGTCCTTTTCAATACCAATGCCGGTGTCTTTTACAAAAAACTCAAGAGTATTGCCTTTTTGGGAACACCCGAACCCGATACTTCCGCTATCTGTGAATTTTATAGCATTTTTTATCAGGTTGATTAAAATTGCCAGTAATTTTTCTTTGTCTGTGTGAAGGATGAAATTTTGACCGGCCAGGCTGTTGGCTATATAATAGCGAATCCCTTTTGCTTCCACCTCATGTTTGAAAAAACCAAATATATAATCCAGTTCCTGGTTGAGATTTATATCGGTTTTGTAAACTTTCATTTGTCTAGACTCGATTTTTGAAATATCTACCAGGTCATTGACTGTATTCAGCATTCGTTCACCGCTTTGTTTGATGATCCGGATGAATTCCTGTTTTTCTTCTTCCGTGTGTTCCGGGTCTTTCAGTAATTCTGTAAAGCCGAGAATACCATTCATAGGTGTTCTTATTTCGTGGCTCATATTGGCCAGAAAGGCTGATTTTAGCCTCTCACTTTCCTGCGCTTTGTCTTTGGCAACCTCAAGTTCCTTGTTGATAGATCTGATATCCTCCATGGTGATCATGAGTTCCTTGTTCAGGAGTTCCAGTTGCTGATTATTTTCTTCCAGTTGCTGATTTACCTCTTCAAGGCGGGTTTCTGCTTTCTTCTTTTCGGTAATGTCCAGGTGGGTACCACTCATTTTTACCGGTTTGCCACCGGCATCCCATTCAATTACTTTTCCCCTGGCATTGACCCATACCCAGTTTCCGTTCTTATGGGGTTGCCTGAATTCAACATCATAATATTCCAGTTCACGATTAAAGTGCTTTTCCAGTTTTTCTTCTGCATTAATCAGGTCATCCGGATGAACATTGCCCTTCCAGGTCTTAATGCTGATGGGTTGCAGTTCTTCCAGGGTATAACCCATGATTGCAGCCCAGCGTTCATTCAATTTAACCTCTCCGGTTTGAATGTACCAATCCCATGTACCGGCATTAGTCCCTTCGAGGATATCTTCCAGCCTGTTTCTTTCAGAGGCAAGTTTTGCTTCAGCCTGCTTCCGGGCTGTCACATCCTGCATGAGAGTATAAACTTTTTCAACTTTTCCCTGGTCGTTTAATAAAGGAACCAGGTAACTGGAGAGGTAAACTTTTTTACCCCATTTTGACTTATAAGGAATTTCTAAAAAGATAACTTTTGCCTTTTCAACACATTCCCTGTATTTATCAGCATAACCATTGGCAATAAGAGGGGGGAAGTGAAGCACATTGATTTTTTTGGTTTCTTCCAGTGATGGTGAGCCCAGGATGTCGAGCATAGCCTGGTTGCCATCCAGGATGTCACCTTCGGGAGAAGCTATGTAAATACCAACCGGGGCATGTTTGAATAGCAACCTGAAATTCCTTTCACTTTCAAGGATTGCCTGTTCGGATTTTTTCTTTTCTGTTATATCACTTGCCACACCAATAAGTGCTATGATCTTTCCTTTTTCGTCCTTAATGGGCGCAGTGGAGAGATGTATGGGGAAAATTGATCCGTCTTTTTTACGGTTCATCAAATCCCCCTCCCAGCCTCCTTCGAGGGTCGAATTAAGGATTTTTTGGGATATAGCGGAATCATTCCCGTTCATAAGAAGTAAGCTAATATTTTTACCGGTTAATTCTTCGGATGTATATCCATAAGTTTTTAAAAACGCCTCATTCAGAAATAAGATCCTGTTTTCAAGGTCTGTTATACTAACACATTCATTAATACTTTTCATGGCCTGAGCCAGCATATTCAGTTCCTGCTGTGTTTGCCTGAATTCCGAAATATCCCTTTCAAAAGTAATAATATGTGGTTGTCCGTCAATTTCCATTGTATTGGCAACGACCTCAACAAGAAATGTACTTCCATCTTTCCTGATATGCAGGCTTTCAAACCGTAAAACTTCTCCGTCCAGGATTCTTTTTGCATTATCCTTAACCAGTTTTTCATTTTCTGCAGTTAAAATACGGCCGGTAGGCATTCCAATAAATTCTTCCCTGGTGTAGCCATGAGCTTGAATGGCTGCCTCATTGGCATCAACAATGAATGCATTTCCTTTTTCAAATTTAAATATGATGAAGTAGTCTGCTGCCTGCTCAAATATTGATCTGAATTTGGATTCACTTTGCCTGATAATCTCTACGGCTTTCTTTCTTCCGGTTATATCGTGCAAAACACAGTGTGTCTGAATGAAGTTCCCTTCCAAATCGGTTGATGTCCTCCCATTTACTATAACATTTTTAATTTCCCTCTGCTTCGTTACTATTTCGAAATCTGCATTGCTAACTGCTCCTGTTTCCACAAATTTTGGGAACCGTTGCTTTAACAAACCAATGCTCTCTGCTGTCAGAAAATCGGTAATGTTTTTATCACGGATCTCATCCTGGCTGTATCCCAGCATTTGAAGCCATGCATCGTTTACCGTAATTATTTGGCCACTGATATCCAATGACTGGTATGCCACAGGGGATTTTTCGTAAAACATCCTGAATTTCTTTTCAGATTCAAGGAGTATTTTTTCGAGTTTAAGCCTGTCGGTTATATCATGGACAATGATTGAAAATGCCGTTTTTCCCTGAAATTTAAATTGATTTTGATAAACTTCAACATCCCTGGTTTCACCGCTGGCAAGCTTATGCTGGAATTGAAAAAAATTATTTTGTTTCTTTTTGGCTTCTGTTATTTTCTTTTTTATCTCCTCAGATGACAAAGTATTAATCTCACTGAGAGGTTTACCTTTCATCTCTGCCAGTGAATATCCGTAAAATTTCAAGGCAGACTGGTTGGCATGTATTACTTTTTGGCTATCAGGGTCTATCAAAAGAATTACTGCTTCATTTTTCTCAATGAAATCCAGTGTCAGATCCTTTTCAATAACAAGGCGATATTCTTCCTCTTTTTGGCCTAATTTCTTTTGTAATTGTTCAATTTCAGCTATTAATTCTGGCTTGTTTTTCCGGTTCAGGTCATTTATCATATATCATTACTATCAGGACAGGTTCAACTTCAATATCAAGGTTTAACAAATATACATGAATTATATCATTTAAATTTACATACAGTTAAATGAAAAAACATGGTAAAGCAATACGGTTCCAACTGAAAATTTAAATATTGTCATATTCATAGATCAATTTTTACGGTTTATAGGAGAAATATATGACATTTTCAGCGATGAATCCAAATATCCGTCTCATTCATTTCAGGAACAATGTTTTGGAATATATGTCAGGAGAATAGATTTGTATAAACTATTGCTGTGTTGGTTCCGGGCAGTCTATGGAGACAAATTCCCAAAGAAATGGTAAACGAAGCTGATCGTAAAGCAGCCCCTGCTACTTAAAACAACCAGTTAGTCCCAATGTATAATCCACTTTTGCCGTCATTTTTATCCACAGCACGGCCGTAGTTGATAGCCAAAACAAAATTTTCGTTTAACGCAATATGAAAACCACATCCATAAGTGAAGTGTATTTTTTCACCGGAGTTTGAAAAATATTGCGTCTGATCGACATTGGCAGGGATATTACTTTTATCAACTTCAAGGCCTTTCAGCACTCTGCCTGCATCAACAAATGGATTGATAGCAAAATAAACGTTTTGTTTGGCAATAACAGTTTTGATGAATTTCCACCTGAATTCGAAATTGCTGTAAACAAAGTGGTCACCAACAACGCGGTTACGCATAATACCCCGTAAGGATTTAGCGCCACCCAGGCCTTCGGTTATGACGGATGGTGAATAGGAACTAACCAGGTAGGGCTGAATATAAAAGGGTGCATTTCCGGTTATTGTACCCTGGTAAGCCAGCCGGTAAACAAAGGTAAGCCTGTCTTTCAGAAGGGTAAAATACTGTCTGTGTGTAAACATTACTTTGGTATAGGCATTTTCATTGTTCCCGAAAAATGAAGGTGCAGCCATAAATAGCAATTCTGTCCAGATCCCTTTGGCAGGGTTGGCCTCAATATCACGGGTATCCCAAATTGCACCGAATTTCAGAAACTGGTTATGCCCACCGTCAGCCTCGGCAGCAGGAATGATTCCCCAGTCTACATATTTATCGTACAAGCCGTCAACATGTGGTAAGGTATCAGCAGGGTCTTTGTCTTTGTTTAAGCGGTCAATATCAACGGAACCAATTTTAAAATTAAGAAAATAAACACCTGCCAGCCATCTTAATTTATCAGGAATGATATATCCCTGGAAATCGGCATAAAACCGAATCATTTTTCTTTCGTGTCTGTAGAACATCCTGGAAATATAGGCAGGGTCGCTTTGATCCGAAAATGCAGTGTTAAAAACTGTTTCAGCACCGTTGAAACCGTAAAAGTCAAGGCCTTGTTCAGTGAGAAAACTCAGGTCAGCGGTTAGCCTGATCTTTTTGTCAGGGAAAAGATGCTCCGAATCAAAGAATAATTGGTTTACACCTGAACCTTTGGTCGTACGGGATATTTCTAAGTAAATGGACTGAAGATAATCAGGATAGGTGCTTCCGTCACCG
>CAZVAY010000194.1:0-5610 GCA_964625265.1 uncultured Sphingobacteriales bacterium
CTTAAAGTTTACCCAGGAAAAAGGAATGAGGTTAAATTATTTAGAGGCAGACTGATCATTTTTATTAAAGATGAAGCTAATCCTGAATTACTATTGAATAAGTGGTATCGAGAAAAAGCAAACTATCATTTCAAAAATGTGCTTGATTCAATATTTCCAAAGTTTTCTAAATATAATTTAGATTTCCCAGAATTAGTTATTAGGAGTATGCCAACACGTTGGGGCAGTTGTACCCCAAAAGGGAAGGTCATTTTAAATCCAGAGCTGATCAAAGCTCCTAAAGGAAGTATTGAATATGTAGTAACTCACGAGCTTTGCCATTTAATTGAGCATAACCATACTTCAGCATTTTACACTCTGCAAGAGAGAATTATGCCTGACTGTAAAAAGTGGAAAGAGGTACTGGAGTATAGTTTGGTTTGACGGCTTCTAACAATCATGTAATTCTAAACTATACTAATTGAAAAAAAACTCAAAGCATTCTGAATGCCTCAATATCTATTTTATTTAATCACATATCCTCCGGAACCCGGATCCCAAAAGGCAGGTCTTTTTCCAGGGCGTGTTTGTTGATCTCATTCAGCTTAGCCGAATAAATGCCCATATAGTGTGTCTGATCACTATCGTTAAACATTTTCTTCAGTTTGTCTACTTTTTTCTGGTCATCAAAGATACCTATCAGGCTGCCTTCTCCGTGCTTGTTCCAGATCACTATCAATTCATTTTCTGCCATGATTTTCTGAATAAGTTGGGCACCAAAGTTACGGCATGACCTGCGTTATCCTTTCTTTTGTTTCATTATTATGAATATAATCAGTTTATTTGCAGCCGTTAAATTTCATGACAAACAAAGAAATATATTTTCATACCGGGCTGGGAAAGGTGGCTTCCACTTACCTGCAATACAAGGTTTTTCCCAGGCTGCAGGGGCTTGAATACATTCAAAGGACAAAGTACAAAAAAGCATCCGGGCTTATTGAAAAAAGCAGGTCGGATAAAATCCTGCTCTCAAGGGAATTTGACAGGCAATACGAACGGGAACTATTGAAGTTTTCTGGAAAATATCCCGGAGCCACTATCATACTGATGCTTCGCAGGCATGATTCATGGATTGCCTCTCAATACAGGCGTTATGTTAAAAATGGGGGCAGCGTTTCGTTTGAGAATTTTATTGATATTGAAAACGATACTGGTTTGTGGAAACAAAAAGACCTGATGTTTTACCCCAGGATCAGTTATGTATCAGAGCACTTCGATAAGCCGCCCCTTGTCTTTTTGTATGATGATATCCGGAATGATTTTTTTGGGTTTCTTAATCAGTTCTGTACAAAGCTGGGTATCGACTATAACAAAGATGAAATCAGTACACGGCCTTTTCATACATCCTACAATGAAAAGCAACTGAAAGTAATTCGTTCACTGGCACCCCGTTTATTCAGCCAGCATAGAACAGATGCTTCGAACAGGGTACTTAAATGGTTACAACATAAAGGGAGGATGCTGCCGCGTTACCTGGTATTGTATCTGGCGTTGTTAGTACCCGAACGCATGGTCTCATCATCCCCGTTGATCGATCCGCATTATCTCAATAAGGTCAGGAAGCACTTTGAAACCGATTGGCAGATGTGTCTGGACTATGTACAAAACAAAATGAAATAACATGGCGAAAAATGATAGCCTTCAAAAGGTTGCGCTAACCATTGCCTCCCTGGGAGCATTCCTGACACCCTTTATGAGTGCTTCAATCAATATTGCCCTGCCTGCAATAGGCAATGAGTTTAAGATGAATGCCAATGGATTGTCATGGGTGGCAACATCCTATTTGTTAGCTGCGGCCATGTTCCTGGTGCCGGTGGGCAGGTGGGCCGATATCCACGGGCGAAAGAAAATGTATTTGACCGGTATCATTATCTATGCAATTTCATCACTTTTGTGCGGATTGTCTTTCAATGCAGTCTCACTCATTATTTTCAGGTTGTTGCAGGGCATTGGCGGCTCCATGATTTTCTCTACGGGCGTAGCCATCCTTACTTCTGTATTTCCCAAAGAAAAAAGAGGCTGGGCACTGGGGTTAACGGTCGCATCGGTGTACATTGGACTTTCTTCAGGGCCTGTCCTGGGAGGAATAATGACAGAATATACAGGATGGAGAAGCATCTTTTTTCTGAATGTAGCGGTAGCCATTCCCATTATTATTTTGATATTGCGAAGACTCAGGCACGAGTGGGCTGAATCGGCAGGTGAATCTTTTGATCTGTCAGGTTCGGTTATCTATGCGCTTTCAATCCTGGGTATTATTTACGGATTGTCGTTATTGCCCGAACAAAAAGGGTTTTATTTCCTGGGTTCCGGAGTAGTTCTGCTCCTTATATTTGTGTGGTTTGAAAAAAGGCTTCAATTTCCGGTTATGAATACCAGACTTATTTTTTCCAACCGTGTATTTGCATATTCAAACCTGGCAGCACTCATCAACTATAGTGCAACATTTGCCGTGGGTTTTTTACTTAGCATTTATCTCCAGGTCAGCCGGGGCTTTTCTCCCAAAATTGCCGGGATGATCCTTGTTTCACAGCCCTTATTGATGGCGCTATTCTCTCCTTTTGCCGGCAGGCTTTCAGACAAGGTTGATCCCCGCATCATTGCTTCAATGGGTATGGCTTTAACGGCTTTCGGCTTGCTGATGATCGTATTTTTTACCGCAACAACTTCTATTTTCTATATTATTCCTACCCTGGTTGTTATCGGTCTTGGTTTTGCGTTTTTCTCATCACCCAATACCAATGCTATTATGAGTTCGGTAGAGAAAAAGCATTTTGGATTTGCCTCGGCAACCACCAGCACCATGCGCCTGACAGGGCAAATGCTGAGTATGGGGGTAACCATGTTTATTCTGAATATTTATATAGGTAAATCACCTGTTACAAGTGCCAATGCCGGCATGTTCAACCAGTCCATGCATACTGCATTTATCATCTTTTCTTCCTTGTGTTTTGTTGGCGTGATAGCTTCTGTGGCAAGGGGAAAGAAAAAGTTTTAAGGTTTGTTGTTTCAGGTACCGTAATATTTCTCCATAGCCAGCCGGTCTTCCGGTGTTGTCATAACAATCAGCGTTGTGTTTTCGGGCAGGACAAAATCTGGTTGTGGGTGATAGGTCCATTGTTTCCCGATTTTAAGCGACATGAGCAAGGTTTTCTTAAACTGTTCTATTTTCAGGTCTTTTAAGCTTTTCCCTGTATAATCACCAGATAGTTTAACCTCTTCAACCCGGAGTTCATCCGAAGTTCCACGCATCATTTCATCAAGAAAAGTGGTAACGGTAGGCCTGATCATTTCGGAGGCCATACGGAGCCCTCCAATAAAGG
This sequence comes from uncultured Sphingobacteriales bacterium, assembly GCA_964625265.1. Taxonomy (GTDB): domain Bacteria; phylum Bacteroidota; class Bacteroidia; order CAILMK01; family JAAYUY01; genus CAYNBC01. The sequence continues at coordinate 3,363 of CAZVAY010000194.1, forward strand.
TCGGGCTGATCACTTTGTCAGCACCGGCAATTTTAAGTTTTTCAATATTGTGAATTTCGTTGCATTCAGCAACAATGGTAATCCCGGGGTTCAGGTGTTTTGCCGAGACACAAACAACCAGGTTGATGTTATCATCACCGGTAGTTACAAAGAGTCCGGAGGCTTTGGCCACACCCAGTTTCAGCAGGAAATCATCATCAGTCGGATCTCCCACAAGGCCAAGAACATTTGCATAAGTATCCAGGAGGTTTTTAATCCGTTCTTCATTTTTACCCGCAATAATAAACTGCCTTTTTGTTTTCAGTAATTCGTTCACAATATTCATCCCTACGTTGCCACAGCCACAAATAATAAAATGCTTCTCCAGGCTATTAATTTTCTTTTCCATGTTCTTTCGCTTTATATTTTCACTGATGTTTCCTTCAATAATGAGTGAGGCTACATTTGAAACCAGGTAGGTCAAAACCCCGATACCACTGAAGGCGATAAAAATTGTAAAAACCCTGACACCAACATTATTGGATGCATCCACAATTTCGGTAAACCCGATAGTGGAGATGGTGATAACGGTCATGTATAATGAATTAAACCAGGTATATTGAGGTTCAAATAATTTGAACCCTACTGTACCGATGACCAAAACACCCGCAAAGATGATTAGTGTCAGTTCCAGCCGTTTTGTATAACTACTTTGATCCAAGGTTGTTAAAATTTTTGTCTAAGGTAAAAAATATTAAAGTAATAGCATAATTTTCTATTCGTGAAAAGCTGAGGGCAGTACAGATTTGGGTAAAATTTTAAATAATACAGGAAGTGTTAATGTGCGGCCGGGCAGGGCAATAATAGCAAAAAGCGGTAATGCTTTTAATATATCAATAAGTTGTTGACGTACCTTCTCTTTTTCTTCTTCATTGAGTTCCCTTGTAATGGATTTATTCAAAAGGGCCATCAATTCTCTGCTTTCATGGATTTCCTTGATGATAGAGTTTTTGTAAAAAACCAAAACACCCGACATGCTTTGTATAAACTTGTCGGATACCACTTTATAGGTTTGTTTGCCCTGGAGATAATGGATACTTTGCCAGTTTTCGAGTACAAAACTCTCAATAGCGATCAGGCTCTCTGCTGTTTCTTCATTGGAAAAACCCAACTTAGCCGAAAGTTTTTCAATGAAATCAGCTTCACTTTCTTCAAATTCCTTATCAGCCCAAACTGTAAGGATAGCCAGTTCAAGCAGATATTTTTTATATATCCACGAATCAACAAAGGTAATGTCGATATCTGCAAGGGTTAGTTGTTCATCAATAAGCCGGGCTGCTTTCTTTTCCATATCAGCAGGAAGGTCTGCTGAGTGAAGAAAATATTCGAATAGTTTCCGTTCTTCATTTTCAATGTTTTTATTGGCATAAGCAGCTGCAGCAATCACTTTCAATATAAATATCCGCGATTCAACATGCTGTTTTTTTAGGTCGGTAAGGCGGCTTATTTTTCCTCTTTTTTTCCAGGAAATATAGAAATACAGGTCAAGGAACAAAAGGCTGTTATGGAAGAAGCTTGTCCAAAAATTTTTATCCCATTTTGTTTTTATTTCCGTCCTGCTGTTAATCAGGCTTTCCACCTGTTCAATATCCTTTCTTTCCCGGCCAAAAACAGAAACTTTTGATTTAACAGTAAGTTCAGGAAAAGCATGCATATAATACTCGGTAACGTCCCGGATCATTGTTTCAAAGGCATCTTTCCTCTCATGAGGGTCCCGGATGTTTTCTTTGCCCAAATAAAGGCTGCTGGTCAAAAAACTGTCGGCCATTAAAATGCGCATCTTTTGCTTTTCGTCCAGCTTATGTATTTTTTCTGACCCGCTAAGAGGGAATTTTACCGGATGTCCGTAAAGTAAACCTGTAGGTTGGTACAGGCTGTACATGAATCTTTCTTTGTTGTGCCGGAATACGGGAATGTCAGCAAGTGAAAGTATCTTTTCAATGCTTTCATTGCTTTGGCGAGTATGCAGATACTTTTTCAACCAGCCTTTTTCGGATGGGTTCATGGGTTCAGTATTGTCTTACAAAAATATGAATATAAAGAACAATTTTGCCCGATTGATATTAACCTCATTATTTTTCATCTGAACCTAAAAGCCCCGGCCTTCTTTTTTTTGTTTTTTCAAGTGATTGCCTGTACCTCCAGTCTTCAATCTTTTGATGGTCGCCTGATAGTAATACTGCCGGAACTTTGTATCCCCTGAAATTCT
>CAZVAY010000195.1:0-5547 GCA_964625265.1 uncultured Sphingobacteriales bacterium
GTAATATTTTATCACGCAACCATGAAGTCCAGGCTGATGAGTTTGCTGTCAGGACAACGAATAAAGAAGATATGCCTGCCGGGCTAAAACGACTTTCTGTAGATCATCTTTCAAATCTAAAGCCTCATCCGGTTTATGTTTTCTTTAATTATTCGCACCCTCCGATGCTCCAAAGAATTGCTACCATTAAATCATTGCCGGAAAATGAATAAACAGCCATTTTTAGTACTTTTGGTAGTTACAGCCTTTTTCTCTATATGGCTCAGCTCATGCCGGGTTGAGGATGACCCTGAATGGGATACCGAACTCCTGATACCTTTGGTAAATAGCCACCTGGATCTAAAAAATATGGCAGGTGACTCACTTATTATCCGAAATTCAGACTCCTCACTCAGTCTGGTTTACAATTTTCCATTCCAGCAAATAAAATTTGACGAGTTGCTCCAAATTCCTGATACCACTATTGAAATATCAGTCACGCTGAAAACGATTAAGATCGGAACCAGAAAGGTGGAACAACAGGTTACACTGGGTCAGATTGCCAGACAAAATGGAAGCATGGGCCAGATCATTTTAAATGCCCATGGTAGTTATCTGCCCATACCACCCATCCCTGACAGCTATGGGGGTGAATCAAAAATTGATGCCACTAATTATTTTGAAACGGTTGAGGTAAAAACCGGCAGCCTTACTGCCCATATTCACAATGGACTACCCATTGAACTGCAAAATGTTATTGTATCACTGAAAAACGAGAAATCGGGTACACAGCTATTAATTGATACGATCCAAAGCCTGAAATCAAAGGCTGATTATGACCGGAAATATTCACTTAACGGTAAAACCTTCGAGGGGACACTTGTAGCAGAGATCATCAATATCAGTTCTCCCGGAACCGGGATATTGCCTGTAAAAATTGACACCAATGCAGCAATTGTATTTGGGATAACCATTCAGGTAGACGAAGTTCAATCGGCCACAGCTATATTCCCCGCCCAAAACCTTGTGGACCAGCAGGAAGATGTAGAATACAACCTGCGGGGGCCTGAATTGAAATTCATGAGGATAAAATCGGGTAAGTTCAAGATCATTGTCGCTTCTACCTTGCAGGATACCACGTACATCCATTATGAAATTCCGGGAGCCAAATATATGGGAATTGATCCCCTGGTCTATGATGCCATACTACCTCCCGCACGTCCGGGAGACACAGTTTATATTGAACGTACCTGGGATGTAAACGATTATTGGTACGATTTGACAGGACTCAATGGCGACAAGGTTAATTCGTTTTTCAACTCGCTGGTAATGCGTATTGATTCAACAGGCCGCATGGTCAGGCTTTCCCTCAATGACAGTGTCTATATTTTCTACACTTTATATGATGTAATTCCTGATTATGTAACCGGTTATCTCGGACAGGATACTTTTACTGCGAAAGATGAGAATAGCCCCATTGATATTTTTAATAATATTACCAGTGGAAGTTTCGATTTAAGTGCTATAGACCTTGGCTTTTATGTTGAAAACGGAGTAGGGGCAGACGGGGAGATAAGCCTTGGCAACATCAGGGCGTTGAATACAAAAACAAATAAGGAAGTTTTGTTCTCAAGCCCTGTGCTGAATAATGTAATAACCATTGATAGGGCCTCGGATAATCCTTTTAAGACCTTCTACAAGTCATTCAAAATGGATGAAACCAATTCGAATGCCATTGATCTGATTGAATTAATGCCCGATAAACTGAGTTATGATGTGGATGTACACCTGAACCCCAATGGCAATGCGCTGAATTATGGTGATTTTATTTATTCAAAAAGCAACATAGAGGCCGGGCTTGAATTTGAATTACCCCTTGTACTTTCTGCTAACAGGCTCAACCTTGTGGATACCACTGAATTTGATATGTCGGTACTGGGTGACCCTGAGAAAGTAAATAGTGCCGAGATCAGAATAATGGCTGAAAATGATTATCCTTTCAAAACCGAATTGCAAATCGTGTTGCTTGACGACCAATATAATATTCTGGACTCTCTTTTTGAGACGGATGTTATCATTGAAGCCGGTATAGCAGGGGCAAAGGGCAAAGTACTTCTACCTACCTCAACAAACCGGACACTGATATTGGACAAACAAAGGATTAACAGGATTTCCGGGGCGAAATATGCTTTGATCCGTGTGCGATTAACCACCCTTCCTCCTGCTGCACACGTTAAAATTTATTCTTCTTATGGAATTAAATTGAGAATTTCAGGTTTAATTGATTACAAAACTTCACTCTAACCCGGTTATGAAAAAAATACAATACCTGATTGCCGTTCTTTTCCTGCTACCTTTGAGTATAGTCAGCCAGGTACTGCCTGGCAACACGGGATTAATTTCTGATTATTTTCAGGAAGAATCCTCCCTGTGTTTTTCCACCCGATTAGCGGGAAATCCTGTACTGACAGGTGCATTTAATAGTCAGTTTTTTCTTCCCCAACTTGCCTCTATGCCTGCCAGTGGGGATTTTTTAAGTGGTCTCAACGGTGTCTCAAATAGTACGGGTATGTCAGTGTATAACGGCATTCGGTTTATTTCGAAAGAAAGCCTTTTTAAAAACAGGGAAAACCTGCGATTGCTCGTGGGTTTGGAGAACCAGTACGATCAATTCCTGAAAGCGCCTGCGGGATTTTATGAATTGTTTTTTAAGGGAAATGCCCGTTTTGCAGGTGAAACAGTTGACCTCTCCTCACTATATTTTTATTCCGGGTTTAACCAGACCTTTAACCTGATGACCATTTACAGCCAGGAACGCGATGATGAGGTGAAGCGGGCAGCAGGTGCAGGGTTGTCTTTTATTCTTTCCGGTTATTACAACCAAACCAAAATCACCAGCGGATCCTTGTTTACTTCCGAAACGGGTGATTCACTTCATTTAAATGCTGATGTGTCTTACCTGGCTTCAGCATCACCCTACGGTGGAAATCCCGGCCTTGCCCTTTCATTGATGTATGAGTGGCATTCGGAAGATGTTGCTTATGGAATTTCACTCAAAGGCCCCGGGTTTATCGTAATTAAAAGTTACACGCAGGTGAAATGGGACACTCAAATGTCGTATACAGGTGTTGATATTTTACAAAACAATATAAGTGTTACAGGAAGCCTGACAGATATCATTGATACATTCAACCAACTGCCAGAGCAACCACAATCAAAAATTGTTTTTTATTACCCTGAATTAAACTTATTTGTACGTAAAAATGAGATATATAAAAACCTTGATGCATGGGCCCGGCTTTACTGGCGGACCGGATACCATTTTATTCCTTCATTTGCATTTGGGTTGAATGGTAATTTTAATTCTTATTTAGGATTTAGTGCAGGAGTAAGCAACGACTATTTGGGCCAGGTGGGCTTGTTGACGGAGATACACTTTCACAGTGAGCATGTTACGATTGGTATTGGTACGCAACACCTGGAAAGCCCCTTGCTTTTGCCATTTAACGGAGCCGACCTTTCGGGAGTTTTAACCTGGTCTTTTTAGGGATGTTAAGAAAATTAATAATCAATTTTTAATTCCTACATATTTTTTCAGGTCATCCAGGTAAGTCCTGTCATTATAGAGCCTGGGTACTTTGTTTTGCCCTCCCAGCTTACCCCTCTTTTTCATCCATCTGTAGAAGGTTCCTTCTTCCACATAATGGATCACCGGTGATGAAAGAGCAATGTCTTTGTACCTTTTGGCCTCATAATCAGAATTCAGGTTTTGAAGTTCCTTGTCCAGGATACTATTAAATGTTTCTTTGTCTGAAGGAGGTGTTTTGAATTCAATAAGCCACTCGTGAGCGCCTTTGTTGCTTCCGCTGAAATATACAGGAGCGGCAGTAAAGTCATTTAATTCTGCCGAAGTAAGTTTACAGGCTTTAAAGATGGCTGACTCTGCATTTTCAATGATTACTTCCTCACCAAAGGCATTAATAAAGTTCTTGGTGCGGCCGGTCACAACAAAGCGATACGGAGATGTGGAAATAAACTTGATCGTATCACCGATTTTATACCTCCATAAACCGCTGTTGGTGGAGATGACCAGGGCATATTGTTCGTTTGTTTTTACCTGTTCAAGGGGGATAACCTCAGGTTCGTCCTCATTAATCTGACTGAGTGGAATAAATTCATAAAAGATCCCGTGGTTTACCAGAAGAGCCATTCCTTCACTATCAGTAATATCCTGGAAACCAAAAAAACCTTCTGAGGCATTGTAAGTTTCGAGATAGTACATTTCTTCACTGGGGATGAACTTTTTAAAAATTTCCCGGTAGGGTTTGAAACTGACCCCACCATGGACATAAAGCTGAAGCTGTGGCCACACCTCCAGCAGGTTGTCTTTACCTGTTATTTCAAGTATCCTGTTGATCAGCACCACTGTCCAGGTAGGTACTCCGGTGATATGGGTGATGTTTTTCCGTATCACCTCATTGGCCATGGCTTCAATTTTCTCTTCCCAATCATCCAAAAGAGAAATCCTGAGCCCGGGCTGCTGCCATATTTTGGTCCAGAAGGGAAGGTTTTGCTGCAGGATGGCCGACAGGTCTCCAATGCTGGACTTTTCCCACTTTTTATTGATCTGGTGGCTTCCGCCTAACACAAGGCCGTTCCCCTTGTATATCTCACTTTCAGGATTGTTGGCAAAAATAACGGCAAGCAGGTCACGCCCGGCTTTGTAATGACAATCTTCAAGCGCCTGTGTTGATACAGGGATGTATTTGCTTTTACCCGAAGTAGTGCCCGATGATTTGGCAAACCACCTGATGTGTCCGGGCCAGAGTACATGGGGCTTGCCCTGCATGGCTTGTTCAATCAAGGGAAACAGGGAGACGTAATCCTGCAAGGGTACCATGTGCTTGAAATCCGTATAGTTTTGAATATTCCTGTAGTTGTAGGTTTTTCCCCATAGCGTGTGCCTTCCTTCAGTAATCAGGTTTTTTAGTCCTTGTTCCTGTGCTTCATGTGGGCGCTCAATCCATTTGAAAAATTCGTTCGCTCTTTTGTTGAACCTTTTCCCGATTGTTGCCCTGAACAGTTTGCTCATAATCCTTCACACGATTTCAATTGAATGGTCAAATATATATATTTTGTAATTCAGGTGAAAAATATGGAATAAGCAGGATGATAGAACCTTCTTCTCTTGTGAAAGCCGCATGACCATTGCTTTTTCTCAAAAAATTTTAGTTGAAATCACATTTACGATCCCAAGATATAATAATTCAGGTATTTCGTAATATTCTAATACACAAATGCTAATATTTGATACCTATAATTTAAGTAATTAAATACCTCTTAACTGATTGAAAAATAATCACTTTTGTTATATTTTTTCGATAAATTAAATTACATTTGCATAGGTATAATTTAATCTTAAACAATTAAATAATTTCATCATGATCAAGAAATCCATACACCTGTTTACACTGGTATTGATTGCCATGTCTTTTATGTTCAATACACAGGCTCAGCTCTCCGGGAATTACACCATAGGAGGAGCCGGGGCCAACTATGCCACGTTTA
>CAZVAY010000196.1:0-5540 GCA_964625265.1 uncultured Sphingobacteriales bacterium
CATTTGCACTTATAGCAATACCTGTAACAAGAAGTATGAGAAATAATTTTTTCATAACTCAGATTTTTATTTAATACAATATTAAGAAATTTAACTGATAACCGGATACAAATGTTTTACCTGAAGAAATGTCCAGGATGTTATTTTTATGAATCAGCAAGATTAATCGTTTCCCGGTAATCTCCGCCAAAGCCAAAGCTTAATTTTCCATTAACTTGCACTTCCAAACGACTTATATCTCTGACCCATGGGCAAGGAAAACAAGAATACCCTCTGCAAACTCTCCAAAGAAGTATCCTCCAAAAAAGACATTAAACGGTTTAAATCTGCACTGATAAATCCACAATATGTGTGTAAAAAATGCCTGAGAATGGCAAGTGCTGAAAAATATTTATGCAAACCAGTTTCCATCAGTATCATCAGCTAAGGCAACTGATCCTGTCTGAACTTTTCTTTCTGGTCATCGTTCAATAACTGCATAATGGCCATATTGCGTTCCATTTTGATCTTCATCATTTCTTCCTTCATATCCTGAGTTTCTTCAAAATGATTTTTCAGGCTGTCGCGCTGTTGATAAAAATGGTTATAGAGTTCCTGGATTTGGGTAGCAGTGGCCGAATCAAGTTCCATATCTTTCCAGAACGGGTTGTGGCGGACATCACACCGGGGTAAATCCATGCCGGGACCGTATTGATTATGCCTGCTTTTAAATTTACCCTTTCTTAATTTCTCATGCATCATCTGCCTCCGGTGGTGTTCTATCTGCTTCAACCTTTCTTTTTGCTCAGGGGTCAGGTAAGGGCTTAATTCATCATAAAATGCGTTTAACTGGTTTTTCAGTTGTCCGCCAAAATCACGGGTGAGTTCGGCATTGATCCTGGCATATTTGTCAATGATGGGGTTGATCTCTTTCATCTGGTCTTCATCGGGATGGATCATGTAGATCACCCTGTGCCTGAAACCATCTTCCATGCCCAGTTTGACCATGTTGTCCACTTTTTTCCTCACCAGTTGTGCATTGACCATAAAACCAATTACAAATCCAATGATAATACTTAAAATTATTGCAAGAACGGGTTTTGCTTTCATGAGAGTCATTTTAATAGTCGTACAACAAAATAGCTGAAAGATTGTCGGATGAAAGCTGGTCAGTACCGGTAATGATATCCATGTTCAGAGCGCCTTCGCGCACATAAATACTCAGGATGATCACTACAATGGCTGCAGCCGCTAAAACAGAGGCACGCCAGAATACTTTCATCACCTGTGCCGAGAAATTATTCTCCATAACACGGATGGCAGTGCCCTGGATTTTATTCATGATACTTAAGGTAAAATTATCACTGAATGAATAATGACTGGCTGATAATTTTTTCCTCATCTGGTCATATTCTTTTGTCAAATGAATAAACCCGGGATGCGAGGCTTTGTATTCATCCAGCAGTGCCCTGTCTTCAGGGCTTATATCACTATCCAGTGACTGTAACCATAAATCCAACATTTTATCTTTCATCTTTCAATACTTTCTTTTTCAATGGGTTTCAATATTTTCCTGAGTTTCTTTTGCGCCCTTGAAAGGCGGGACAACACTGTACCAACAGGTATATCCAGAATGTCCGCAGTTTCTTTTACCGAATAACCCTGGATCAACCGAAGCACCACTACCTGTCTGAAACTTTCATCCAACATCTGCAGGGCAGCATCAATATTCTCTGAAGTGGCCCTGTTTTCAACCGGGTCATCATCATCCGTGACTGCAACCAGTTTCTCGTCCTCTTTATGAACAAACATTTTGTACTTTCTTTTTCTTTTTTTCAGTTCATTCAACGACAGGTTGATGGCTATCCGAACGAGGTAAGTGCTTAATGCAGAATCACCTTTAAAATTCCCAATCGACTTGTAAAAGCGAATGAAAGTTTCCTGTCCTACGTCTTCCGCTTCGGCACAATCACCAAGTAATCCGTAAACTGTGGCCGCAATTACCGGCTTGTGCCTGTTCACTATTTCCGTAAAAGCATTCATTTCTCCGGCCTTAACCAGTTTTATCAATTCGATATCATTCTTCTTCTCAAATCGCTCCATTGGGAATTTTAACTGCGCGTTAGACACCAAAGTTATCGTTTTTATTCCTGAAACCGGATATTGAAAATTTCAATCAACGGCATTTTCCTATTTTTGCTTTATGACAGGAACACTGATCAATGCAGCGGCCATCATATCCGGTAGCCTTATTGGTTTGCTTTTTCATGCCCGGCTTCCTGACAGGTTTGTCAAGATCCTTTTTCAGGCTATTGGCTTATTTACCTTGTTTATCGGTGTAAAAATGGCAATGAGTACCCAAAATGTATTGGTGCTTGTGCTTAGCATTGTGTTTGGGGGCATAACAGGAGAACTGCTCCATCTCGAAGAAGGGATTGTGAAAGTAAGCGATCGCTTCAAACTAATTGTCAAATCAAAAAACTCCCGTTTTTCCGAGGGCCTTGTTGGTGCATTTATTTTGTTTTGTATTGGCTCTATGACCATACTGGGTGCCATTGAAGAAGGGATGGGAAACAGGCCTAATCTTTTACTTGCCAAATCGTTGATGGATGGTGTGTCTTCCATAGCGCTTACCTCAGCCATGGGAATTGGTGTTATGTTTTCTGTTATTCCTTTGTTGATATACCAGGGTGGCCTGACATTCTTTGCCGCTTTTATTCAAGACCATCTCAGCGATCCGGTGATCAATGAACTTACTGCTGCCGGGGGGCTTTTGCTGATTGGCTTGGGCATCAACCTGTTGGAAATTAAAAAAATAAAAATAGTCAACATGCTACCTGCACTGGTGTATGCAGTGGTACTGGCTTTACTGTTCCTGGTATGAAAATCCTGAAAGAAAATATGTCGAAATATACGGTTGTGGCTCTGGCTGTTATTGTCCTGGCCACTCAGTTTTCGAATCATTACTGGTTACGCCAAAACAAGATTATAACCTGGGATGTGCTGGAGTATTACCAATACCTGCCTGCCACCTTTATATACCATGATGTTACCCTGAGTTTTATGAATGACGGGAATAGAAATGATTACTGGAATTTCTGGCCTCATCCTTCTCCCACGGGCGGCTGGGTATTTAAGTTTACTATGGGCATGTCCATTCTTTATAGTCCTTTTTTTTTGGTTGCCCACGGTTATGCCCTGTTGTTTGGTAATCCTGATGGATATTCAACATCCTATAAATTTGCCCTTGTGTTCAGTTGCTGGGCCTATTTGCTTATCGGGTTGATTTTTCTCAGAAAGATCCTGAGAAACCGCTATAGTGAGGCTGCTATTTCACTAAGCCTGATAGCTGTGGTACTTGGCACCAACCTGTTGTATTATACAGGTGTACGGTCAGCCATGAGCCATGCCTACAGCTTTTCGTTGTTTGCGGTCTTTACCTACCTGGTCATCCGGTGGTATAAAAACCCGCAGGTCAGAACCAGTATTTTCCTGGGGCTGCTTTCCGGGCTTATTACGCTCATCCGCCCAACCAATATTATTATCCTGTTCATATTTCTACTTTTTGGGTTGACCAAAAAGGAAGGCCTTAATTCGAGAATTAAAGTTTTGCTTAACCAATCGTGGCTCATCGTCCTGATGGCTGTGATGTTTTTATTGGTTTGGGTCCCACAACTGCTTTACTGGCATGCTGTTACAGGGGAATTATTTTATTATTCCTACAATGATGAAGGGTTTTTCTTTAACAATCCGCAGTTCATCCGGGCTTTGTTTAGCTACCGCAATGGCTGGCTGCTTTATACGCCAGTGATGGCCTTTGGACTGACCGGAATCTGGTTTCTGTTTAAAAGTAATAGCGAATTCAAATGGCCTGTACTGGTATTTACCCTGTTAAATATATATATCGTAACCTCCTGGTGGTGCTGGTGGTATGTGGGTTTCGGAAACCGTGCTTTCATTGACTCCTATGCCATCCTTGCTATTCCCATGGCTGCTGTTTTTGAGTTTTTCCTGAATAGAACAAAGGTTTGGAAAACCGCTTTTACCCTTGTATTTGTGTTTTTTCTTTACACCAATATTTTCCAGGTCTGGCAATATAAAAACGGGTATATCCAACCCGATTCCATGACAAAAAAAGCCTACTGGCGGATGTTTCTTAATACCGGATCAAAAGATAAATTCTGGGACATGATTGAAAAACCGGATTACGAAAAAGCAAAAAAAGGTATTTACAAATGAGTATGAGGGGTGAAAATAAAGGTAGTGCTACCGGGTGGGTTATTTATGCAGTCCTGACACTGCTGTTGCTGGCGTTTGTCTTTAGCACTACCACACGGATACACTGGGACGTGATTGGTATTCTGGCCGGCTATGCCCTTGTAATCTTTGCAATTATGCGATTGAGGTTGACGAACAGGGGAATATCCGTTTTTAAATTCAGGGTTGATTCAACTCATATTGTTGACCTCCTGCTGGCAATGCTTTACAGTTTGTTTATCTTTAAAATAAAAATTCACACCTTCTTTGATGATGCCGGATTCCTGCTTCGCTATCTGGATCACTTTTCCGCAGGATACTTTTTCACTTACAACCTAAACGAAGGCCCTGTACTGGGTATATCTTCCTTTCTGTACGGCCTTGTTTGCGGGTTGGCAGCCATGACCCATCTCCTGGATAATGATACGTTGGTACTCCTGATAGCTTTTACAGCTAATGTTAGCCTGGCTTATGTTCTTCTGAAAATAGCGGGTCATTTGTTTTCAGAACCGTTGTGGAAATATTTGTTCTGGGCTTGTGTATTGTTCGGAACAAAAATGTATTTCAATGTGGCCGTATCCGGTATGGAAACTCCCCTGCACCTGACGATTGTGTTTGCCGCATTTCTTTATTTTCTGAAAAATAAACCCGGGTTGTTTTTCTTTTTCTCCGCCCTGAGCATCATTTCAAAACTGGATGCAGTGCCCGTTATTGCTTTGTTGGGCCTGGTATTTCTGTTTAACAATAAAAACCGTTTACTGCCCTTGTTGAAGAATAAATTCTATGCAGATGCCGGGTTGTATTTCATTCTTCCGCTTAGTCTGTATGTAATTACTACTTTTTTAATTTTCGGGAGCCCCTTACCCCAAAGTGCTTATGCTAAGATGCACCTCCACCAGGATACCAGTGGCGCATTTTTCCCTTATTTAAATAATTTTATACAGGACAAATTTATTTTCCCGCAACTTCTGCTTTTTGCCACGCTGATTCTGGTACATATTGCTGTTTCTGTTCAAAAAGGGTTTGCCTTTTTTGTCAATGAATTTATGGCCGGAAGGTTATTCCTCATTTCACTGGTATTTTATTATTTCTACAATCCTGCCGAAAATATGTCATGGTATTATGCCCTTCCCGGGCTTTTGATGTTATTCCAGCTTAACCAAAGTATCTTTCGGCTCATTTCAAAACTAAAAAGGCCAATGGCTACTGTCTCCCTGGTCACTTTTACTTCCCTGTTCCTGATCTTTAACCTCACAGACCTACAAAACTCGTAGAGATCGATGTAGAAATATCTCCATTCACCA
>CAZVAY010000197.1:0-5514 GCA_964625265.1 uncultured Sphingobacteriales bacterium
ATCGCCAGTGGACTGACGAGTGAATTATCCCGGATTAATCCAGATCTCCTTGTTGTTCCTTTCGGCAAAAACACCCTTAATATACTGGCGGGATACTCTCTGATACAGAAACTTCCACTACTTACCTTCCAGGAAATATCCGATACCATCATGGAAGCAAATCCCTGGATCATGGGTACTGTTCCGTCACAAAAAAGGGTTTTTACCAATATGATGCATTATTTTGCTGACAGTGCACAGAATAAAAATATCATCATTGTTGAATCGTCTGTTAAAAATGCCGGGGATATCAGAAACGAAGCTGCATCAATCATTGATACATCTGTTTTTAAAAGCTTTAATACCACTTATGTAGATATTGATAACTGGAAAAAACCACCTTATATCGAATTAATGGATGATGCTAATAACGTCCTTTGCTTTCACCTGGACGATGAAGTAATTATCAACACGGTATTTCCAAAACTTGTTTCTTCAAAAAAAGAATATGACGTATTTCTGCCCTATGATTGGCTGAACATTAAATCACTCGACCTGAAGCTGGTACTTGAATCGCCAGTACATTTGTTTTCAGGGCCTTTACCCGATTATAACGATGAAGCCCTATCTGATTTCATCCTTGCATTCAGGGAACATTTCAGGACAGAACCCGGTTTTAATGCTATCAACGCCTATACGATTCTACCTTTTATTCTGCAACAAATGGATAAATACGGAAAGTACTTTATGAAAGAAGCCTTCATACACAACCATGCTGCCATTCAAGGCCGCCTCGACATGATGCAATATCCCGGTTTCGGTGGTTTTGAAAATAGCCTCCTTGAATTTTATAAAATCGAGCAATACCAGCTAATTAAAGACTATTCTTTTCAGCATTAAAAGATTGAATAGCTGGTGTTTTCAAAAAAAATATTTTTTATTTGACAAAAATAAAAATCCCTCTACCTTTGCACCTCCATTTTATGGTTGATCTCTTAGCTCAGCTGGTAGAGCATCGGCCTTTTAAGCCGAGGGTCCTGGGTTCGAGCCCCAGAGGGATCACAAAAAGCATAAGATTAACCGGAGCTTAGGTTCCGGTTTTTTTTTGGTCATTCCGGCCTTTTCAATCTCATACTTAACATGTTCAATTCTGCGTGCCTATTTTATATTTTGCAGATTTGCTTTTGGGGAGTTCAATACTATTGCACCTCACCCATAAAAACATACTGGATAAGGTTAGCACCCATTTGAATGGCCTTTTGACGTACCTCTTCCGGGTCTTTATGTACATCAGGATCTTCCCAACCGTCACCCAGGTCACATTCGTAGGTATAAAATAAAATTATCCTTCCATGATGAACAATCCCAAACCCCTGGGGTGGCTTGCCATCATGTTCGTGTATTTTGGGCAGGCCTTTGGGAAAATCAAATTTTTGATGATAGATGGGATGCGAGAAGGGGATTTCAACCATCTCGTATTCAGGAAATAGTTTTTTAATTTCCGGCCTGATAAATTTGTCCATGCCATAATTATCGTCAATGTGCAGGAATCCTCCTGCTAACAGGTAATTGCGCAGGTTTTCCACTTCGGCAGGGCTGAAGACCACATTGCCATGGCCGGTCATGTGGACAAACGGATAATTAAAAATCTCTTCACTACCGGCATTAATATCATCAACTCCCTTGATATCAGTACCCAGTTGATCGTTACAAAATTCTACAAGGTTAGGCAGCGAGGTCGGGTTGACATACCAATCGCCACCACCACTATAGGTAAGCCGGGCAATTTTAACACTGCCCTCCTGTCCGAATACAAGAGTAATTGCCAGTGAAAATGCTATGATCAGAAATGTTATTCTGGTTTTCATATAAGTTTTGAATTTAGGACTGATATCGCATAAATGGCGGCTGTTTCGGAGCGCAATCTTAGTGCCGATAAGCTTACGGGGGTAAAATCTTTTTGCCTGGCCCTCTCAATTTCCTCATCGCTAAAACCTCCTTCGGGGCCAATGGCAATCAGTACTTTTTTGTAAGAGGCAATATCCTGGCCTGACAAGTGCATGTTTGGATCGGCTCCACACCAGGCAATAAACCTGGCCGTTTTTTCATTAGCCAGATTAAGAAATTCATCAAAAGAAAATATTTCCCGGTTTATTTCAGGCAAAAATGGATTCATTGATTGTTTCATGGCCGCGACAGTGATTTTATTCATCCGCTCAAAATTCTGAACCGGCCTTTCTGCGTACCTGGATGTAAAGAAAATAATTTCCGAAACGCCCAGTTCTGTTGCTTTTTCAATGATCCATTCATTCTTTTCTCTTTTCTTCAAAGGGCTGAACGCCAATACAATTTCGGGAGTAGTTTTAGGGTACTCCCTGACCTCCAGAACTTCAGCTTCTGCTTCCTGCACCAGGTTGCTGAGCCGGACTTTGGCAATGGTCCCTTTGCCATTGCAGACATGGACCAAATCTCCCACACCGAGCCTGTTCACCCGAACAATATGATGACTTTCATCCCTACTGAAAATTACCTTCTTCTCATGCGGGGTTAAATCCTGGCAATAAAATACCCGTTCATTCATGATATTGCTAAAAGCCGTTATTCTTTAATTTCAAATAGATCTCCCGGCATACCCAGGCATCCGTGGCTGCATATATCTGTTGCGATTTGGTCAACCGCTGTGCCTCCCAATTGGATGTTTGCTCTCTTTTTACAATTCGCTTCTTCATGATCATGGCTGCCAGGTTTCTGAGCCCGGTTTTTTCAAAACTATGCTCCAAAGCAACTTTTCCAAGGTCAATATAGGAGGATTTGTTTATGGGTGTCCCCATTTCCTTTAATCTCAGAAAATCATCATCGAGGCCGGCACCTACTTTAACAATATCCTTCCTTTCGAGAAAATATTTCAACGATGGCGTTAAACCTGTTTTGTTTATCCTGAACAAAAAAGCCTTATCCCTACCGGCAAGCTGGATCAGGGCAATCTTATTTTTCATCCCTTTTTTAAAAACCGGTTTGGACTCGGTGTCAAAACCCAACAGTGTTTCCTTTTTTATTAATGCCAGGGCTGAATCAATGTATTTGGGGTTGTCCACAACAATGATCTCACCGCCAAATTTCAGGACCGGGTATGCTAATATCTCTTCTTTGGTAATTGTCTTTGGAAACATATAAATGATTCAAATGAACTGAAAGTTCAAAAGTAACACAATTTCACGACTGAACTTGTCAGGTCATCCGCATGGAAATATCGCCATCCTTGTCGTAGGTTTCAACAATGCCCGAAGCCTGTGACACCCTGACTTTTGCAGAAGATTTCGAATTGGTATTATACACTGCAACAGCTCCGTTTTGCGAATCGGCACCGATGGAAAACAGCAATTCGTTGGTATTGTTTGCGTACATCCTGATGGCATTTTCGTAGTACAGACCCTGTATCTGTATGCGGTTGCCATTGATACAATTCAACTGGATAACAGCCGCTTTACCCTTATTGCCATAATCACCAAGGTACAGCAACACATTTCCATTCTTGACTACCCGCATGGAATTGCAAACCAGGTCGAGGCCATTCTCCACACTTTGCTCGTCCAGTACCTCAATACCCATTGCCTGCTTCAGTAATGATAATTCATTTTTTAGTTCAGCCACTTCTGCTCGTAATGCTTCCAACTCTTTCGACATAAGACTGATAATTTGGGTGGTTAAAAGATTTAATATGTGCAAATTACAAATATTCTGCCATGAAAAAAGAAATTTTTTTGATTTATTTTTTTCTGATCCAATTTCTCCTCTCCTGTAAATAAAGAATAAAAATCATTCAATACCAGTACATTAAAGCATCTCATTGTTCGAAAAATATCCTCTTGCTTTTAATTTATATACAGGCCTTTCCAGGGCAATTGCCGGCACAATGTGCAAAAATCCCCATGACTTATTTAGGATTAAATTATGTTTGTATTTTTGACATTACTCATGAAAACAAGCAGGAACGATTTCACACAAACTATTCTTCGGGCCATTGAAGGAAAGTATTTTTTATGGTGTTGCCTGGCATTGTTTACCGGCCTGAGAATAGCCTGGCTCAGCATCTTTGACCCAACACCGGTCAGCGATGCCACATGGTACCTCGCCAGGGCTGAAGATATTGCACTGGGAGCAGGATACCAATCACACAACCATCCTACTGCCTTTTATCCGGTAGGTTATCCTGCAATTCTTTCTGTGCTCAGTTTTCTTTCAGATAATCTCATCATGGCTGCCAGAGTAGCCAATATTCTATTACAACTGCTTTCTGTCCTGGTGATCTACAGGCTCACCAAAAACATTTTTAAAAGTAATGCCATTGCCCATATCGTGGTATTAATCCTGGCACTTTATCCCAATTACCTGGCGTATGTCAACCTTATTTACAACGAAAACCTTTTCCTGCTTTTGTTTTCCCTGTTGCTGGTCCTGATCTGGAAAACCGCATCATCCCATAAAATCAGGACTGTCTGGCTGGTCTTAACCGGCCTTATCCTGGCCGCAGCCACCTATGTCAAGCCACAGGCTATATTCCTGCCCCTTATCATGCTTACCCTCCTCTCCGTAACCTGGAAATATCCGTTCCGTCATCTGTTAACGCGTCTCTCCCTGATTTACGGTATGGCCCTGATCTGTATCCTCCCCTGGCAAATCCGGAATTACAGGGCTTTCGGGCATCTTACTTTTATCACAACCGTAAGCGGTTACGATCTGCTTATTGGCAACAACCCAACAGCTACCGGGAATTACCATTTTGATGAAAGCTACTGGAAAGAATTAAACCTTAGCGGCAACGAAGCAGCGTTCGATAAGCAGGCAAAAACCATTGCTATCAGTTATTTACGCCAAAACCCGGGAAAAAGCCTTGCCCGGATACCCAAAAAGATATTCTATTTTTTCTGGCCGGGCATGGACGGGATCAGCTGGAATATGAACGGGCTGCCTTCCCGGCAAAACAATTTTTTACATTCCCTGCGTTACCTCGCCAACGGTGGATTTATTTTGCTCCTTCTTTTATTTATTGTCTCCCTGACCCGATTGGTTTATCGTAAAAAGCATCGGGTATTCCTTTGGCTAACGGCCCTGATGTTTACCTATTTCTTAGGATTGTCAATCGTGTTTTTCGGTGAATCCCGATTTCATTTTCATCTCGTGCCATTGATGGCCATGGGCATAAGCTGGTTTGTTGTGGAAGATCTTCTTTTAACCCAGCACGCAAAACATAAGTTCAAACAATGAGCTACCAGGAGCAGTCGGTTTTTTTTCAATAAATAAACGGGATAATTCCTTTTAAAGCTGTTTTATGTGGCATAAACCCCGTAGATTTTTCGTATATTAAATTGAAAACCAGTGATTATTATTGGTCTCGCGATTTAAAATATATTTGATAAAACCTACGGGGTTTTGCCACCCCAAGAAATTCGGGACTGGGTGCTGCAGACCGCTCATATTCCTATTTATTAGGGCATGTAATTCTTATTTTTTTATGTTCCAAGTTAAGCAATTAAT
>CAZVAY010000198.1:0-5511 GCA_964625265.1 uncultured Sphingobacteriales bacterium
TACTTAAGTAATTCATAACCATACGCAATCGATATGTTAAAAGATTTTAATTCTATATATCCCCCCTCCGCTACCACACAATTACATCGTATGGTCATCCTTTTCAAATACCATCCGTTTGTTTTATCCTGGGCAGAAGTCTGCACTATTAAGGGGCCCTCTCCATCCATTCATATCCGAATTTTCCCTATCTTTGTTTCCCAACATAAGGAATCAATGTTGGGCAATCCCCTGCATTTTTCCGGTAAATGAAAACCTTGAAACCTTACACCAAACCGGTAAATCATTTATATGCAAAGCAAAAGCCCGTCAACGCTATATTTGGCTGACGGCAGTGAGTATCATGGATGGTCATTCGGTAGTGCCAATTCTGCCGGAGGCGAAGTGGTTTTCAATACAGCTATGACCGGTTATCCCGAAAGCCTTTCTGATCCTTCGTACAAGGGGCAGGTTCTTGTACTCACCTATCCGCTTATTGGCAATTATGGCGTTCCCGAAATGAATAAGGATAACGGCTTACCGGCATTTTTTGAGTCGGACAGGGTGCAGATTGCCGGCCTTGTTGTTTCGGAATACTCTTTTGAATATTCCCACTGGAATGCACTGAAAAGCCTGTCGGACTGGCTGGCTGAACACGGGGTTCCGGGAATTTATGGGGTGGATACCCGAAAGCTGACCCAAAAACTGCGCGAACATGGCACCATCCCCGGGGCGATAAGCCCGGAAGGCCCTCCGGCATTTTTTGAAAACCCGGCCACACGGAACCTTGTTGACGAGGTCAGTACCCAAAGAAAAATGATTTACGGATCGGGGAAATACCGTATCGTGCTGGTTGATTGCGGAGTGAAGTACAATATAATCAGGAGCCTTTTAAAGTATAACACAACCGTTATCAGGGTACCCTGGAATTACGATTATAGCAACGAAGACTATGACGGTTTGTTTATCTCCAACGGCCCCGGTGACCCCAAACAATGCAAGGCCACCATTGCCAACCTTCAAAATTCATTGCAGGACAATCGTCCGGTTTTTGGCATCTGCCTCGGCCATCAACTTCTTTCCCTGGCATCGGGTGCTGACACCTACAAACTCAAATACGGCCACCGCAGCCACAATCAACCCGTCTTGCAGGATGGATCAACACGAGCCTATATCACTTCACAAAACCATGGTTATGCCGTGGAAAACAACAGCATCCAAAACGGCTGGCAACCCTGGTTTAGCAACCTGAATGACCGGACCAACGAAGGCGTCAGGCATTCCGAAAAGCCGTTTTTTACCACGCAATTTCATCCCGAAGCATCCGGTGGTCCTTCCGACACCCGGTTTTTGTTTGAGTTTTTTATTGAAGAGATCAGGAAATGGAAGGAAAAATAAATAAGGTGCTGGTACTGGGATCGGGAGCCCTGAAAATCGGGGAAGCCGGGGAATTCGATTATTCCGGTTCGCAAGCCCTGAAAGCCCTGCGAGAAGAAGGGATCACCTCCGTCCTGATCAATCCCAATATTGCCACAGTCCAGACTTCCAAAGAATTTGCCGACAAAATCTATTTCCTGCCGGTCACCCCCTATTTTGTTGAAAAAGTTATTCAAAAGGAAAAACCGGACGGAATTTTTCTGGCTTTTGGGGGCCAGACGGCCCTGAACTGTGGAACACAGCTTTTCCGTGACGGTGTGTTCGAAAAACAGAGTGTCCGGGTGTTGGGGACTCCTGTTGAGTCCATTATAGAAACGGAGGACAGGGAGCTTTTTGCCCGCATGCTTTCATCGATAAAAATAAAAACCCCTCAAAGCCGGGCCGTAACCAGTGTTGACGAAGCCCTTGAAGCTGCCGGTGTGCTGGGCTTTCCTGTGATCATACGGGCTGCCTTTTCCCTTGGCGGGCTTGGCAGCGGGTTCTGTCAAAACCGGGATGAACTAAAAGAAAAAGTCCGGCAGGCATTGAGCACCAGCAGCCAGGTTTTAATTGAAGAATCGCTTAAGGGCTGGAAAGAAGTAGAATACGAGGTGGTTCGCGACCGCTATGACAATTGTATTACCGTATGTAATATGGAAAACTTCGACCCACTGGGTATTCACACCGGGGAAAGTATTGTTGTGGCGCCATCACAAACCCTGACAAACGATGAATACCACAAATTGCGTCAGCTATCCATTGACATTGTTCGCAAAGCAGGAATTGTAGGGGAATGCAATGTACAGTATGCCCTGAGCCCCGAATCGGAAGACTACAGGGTGATTGAAGTCAATGCACGATTGTCACGATCAAGCGCCCTTGCCTCAAAAGCAACGGGATATCCGCTGGCCTTTGTAGCTGCACGGCTGGCCCTGGGCTACGGGCTCTTCGACCTGAAAAATTCTATTACCCGGACAACTACTGCATTTTTTGAACCTGCCCTGGATTATGTGGTGGTAAAAATTCCCCGCTGGGACCTCAATAAGTTCAAGGGTGTTTCCCGTGTCATTGGCTCCAGTATGAAAAGTGTAGGCGAAGCCATGGCCATCGGCCGAACATTCGAAGAAGCCATACAAAAAGGCCTCCGGATGATCGGCCAGGGCATGCACGGTTTTGTAGGAAACAAAGACATTGAGGAGGAAAGTATTGACAAGGAATTGTCTGAACCTACGGATATGCGGATTTTTATCATTGCCAAAGCTTTCCGCGAGGGTTATACGGTAAAACAAATACACGATCTCACCCAAATTGACGCCTGGTTTTTATACAGGCTGAAAAACATCTGGGATTTACATTCCAAATTGTCCTCCTATAACAAAGCTGAAGAACTCCCCTCCGGTATGTTGTTGCAGGCCAAGCGATATGGATTCTCCGATTTTCAACTTGCCCGGTTGATATTGAAGTGCCCTGATATGGAAATGGAGCAGGGTATTCTTCAAATCAGACAATTCAGAAAAGAAAACCGTATCCTGCCTGTTGTCAGGCAAATTGATACCCTGGCGGCTGAGTTTCCGGCCAAAACCAACTACCTGTATCTCACTTATTCGGGCCATGAACACGATATTGCCTACGAAAATGACGGAAAATCCATGATTGTGTTGGGATCGGGGGCATACCGGATAGGCAGCAGCGTGGAGTTTGACTGGTCGGCAGTAAATGCCCTGATGACCCTTGACAGGGAAGGCTACCGTACCGTGATGATCAACTTCAACCCCGAAACGGTCAGTACCGATTACGACATCTGCAACCGCCTGTATTTTGAGGAACTCACCTTTGAAAGGGTGATGGATATTATTGATTTGGAAACTCCGGGTGGTGTTGTTGTTTCGGCAGGAGGCCAGACGGCCAACAACCTGGCCATGAGGCTTTACGAACAGGAAGTTCCTGTTTTGGGCACCTCTCCTGTCGACATTGACCGCGCGGAAAACAGGCATACCTTTTCGAGTCTGCTCGACAAAATAGGTGTTGACCAACCTCGCTGGCAGGAAATAACCTCCATGGAGGATGTAAGGCGGTTTATTGGGGTGGTCGGTTATCCGGTTCTCATCAGGCCCTCCTATGTGCTGTCAGGGGCTGCCATGAATGTAGTCTCCAACGAAGACGAAATGGAACAATACCTGAACCTGGCTGTTCGGGTATCGAAAAAGTATCCGGTTGTAGTATCTGAATTTATTGAGAATGCAAAAGAGATTGAAATTGATGCTGTCGCGGATAAAGGAAAAATCGTGGTTTATACCATCACCGAACATGTAGAGTTTGCCGGAGTCCATTCAGGGGATGCCACCATGATCTTCCCTGCTCAGAAAATCTATATCGAAACAATCAGGCGAATCAAGAAAATCGCGCGTCTTGTGGCCAGTGAACTCAATATCACCGGGCCTTTCAATATGCAGTTTCTGGCAAAAGACAACGACATAAAAGTTATTGAATGCAACCTCAGGGCATCCAGGAGTTTTCCCTTTGTGTCAAAAGTTTTGAAAACAAACCTGATTGAAATCGCAACGAAAGTCATGCTGGGGAAAGAGGTTGAAAAACCTTCAAAATCGCTTTTTGACCTGGATTACATTGGTGTCAAGGCGCCACAGTTTTCTTTCAACCGCTTGCAAAAAGCCGATCCTGTCCTGGGTGTTGAAATGGCCTCAACAGGTGAAGTGGGCTGCCTGGGCGACTCCTATTATGACACCATACTCAAAGCCATGCTTGCTGTGGGGTACAAACTTCCGGATAAAAATATTTTACTCTCGACCGGTACTTCCCGGGATAAAACGGAAATGGCCGATTCAGCCAGGATGCTTGTGAATAAAGGGTTTCAACTATTTGCATCTGGTGGAACCCATGATTTTCTGGCAAAACACGGAATTCCTTCACTCCTGCTCCACTGGCCACTGGAAAACAAACATCCCAATATCCTCGACTATCTCAAATCAGGGAAGATTGACATGGTGATCAACATTCCCAAGAACCTCACCAAAGATGAACTGGACAACGATTACCTCATCAGGCGTACAGCAGTTGATTTCAATATCCCCCTCATTACGAATTCACGGCTTGCCAGCGCCTACATCTATGCCATTTGCACATACGGCCTGGAAGATATTAGTATCAGGAGCTGGGACGAGTATTGATGTTTTGTTTTTTGATAAAATTCCTTAAATTTCACCTCATGAAAACCGGATTATGAGGGCCTGTATTTTCTTAACAATATTTATTCTTTTTTCCCCTGCCAAAGAAGCCATTGCGCAATCTTTTACCTATCAGTCGAGTTATGCAACACCTGCCGGTGTTTCAGAGTTTTACGTGCTGACAAACCGCTTTGGGGATACGGTATGCCAGTATTATCGCTATTCTTACACTTATGTCAAAATGGAAATTGACGGCAAGGGTTATGAACTGAAAAAGAAAAAAAGAACCTGGTACCTTACATCCCTGACCGGCCACGATACGGTTGCAACCTCTTCAAAGGGTAAGTATATCACGGATTATAAGACCGGACAAGCGTTCAGGATTGTCAAAGCCGGAAGAATATACCGGTTGTTTACCGGTGAAGCCCAGGTGGTAGCCGATGCCCGTTATACTTTCCGCAATAACCAGGATGGTATCGAAATAACCATCATGGGCCGGAAAAGTTTTCTTTTTACTGATGCTCTTTTCTGGGTGAACATGGTCTTTTCGGGCCCGGCAGGTACCAACCTGAACCGGGTTGACCAGCCCAGGTAAATATTTATGCAGGTTTAGCAGCAACCTGTGCGTGACTCCTGAAAAATTTGCCATGCAAAACCAAAAACCATACTTTTGGGAACTTTTTAAAATCAGGTTTAAAATATCCAAATCAAATAACAGATGAGTGAGGTTTTTGATCCGGTAAAAAATTATGAAGAGAGCCGTTCTGCCATCGGCTATGTGAGCCGGAAAGAGGCAAAACAGGCTGATTACGACCGGATAGGTTTTATGTCGGGGCTGGAAGTCCATCAGCAGCTTAAAACTAAAAAAAAGTTATTCTGCCCTTGCCCTTCAGGCATCTATGCGTCCGATGACAACTACGACGCTGAAATTATC
>CAZVAY010000199.1:0-5496 GCA_964625265.1 uncultured Sphingobacteriales bacterium
CGGTAATACATTTATTGAAACAATCGGGATATATAATTCAATCGGTGGACTTGTTTGTCATTTTGATCAAAAAGAAGCCGTTGACCTCTCAGGCTATCCGAATGGGATATATTGGATAGCATTAATCTCCGGTAACAAAAAAGTAGTTGTTGGGTATATGAAGACTGATTAATGAAACCAATAGCCCGTTTGGAAAGTAGTTTACATTATTCTTCTTCCCATCTCGGGCAGTCAGGTAAAACAATGCAGTTTTTTTGAAGAAACTCTTTTTCCATGCATTCTTCCGGATTGCAGCAGGTATGACAAACCCTCTTGATTCCACGGAAAGAAATAAGCTCCACATCGGGCGTTATAAAACCGGGTTTAACGGTTTCGGCTTTCAACAAATCGGTACTCAGGTATTTTTTATTATCATCGGAGAAAACTGTTACCACCACTTTGTCATGTCCCAGTTCATTCTGGATTTTTAATGCACCCAGGAAATTGGCACCCGAAGAAATCCCCACTCCGATTCCCAGTTCTGCTGCCAGTTTTTGAGCCATGATAATGGCATCTCCATCATCTACACTTACTACCTCATCAATGATGTCGAGTTTAAGGATAGAAGGGATAAATTCATCGGAAATTCCCTGAATACGGTGTTTCCCGACCTTACAACCTGTGCTAAGTGTTGGCGAGTTTGAGGGTTCGAGCGGGTGCACCCTGACATCAGGCACCACTTCTTTCAGGTATTTACCTACCCCCATGATAGTGCCCCCTGTTCCAACTCCAGCAACAAAGGCGTCAGGCTTTAAGCCATGGTAGGCCAGTTGCCAGTATATTTCGGGCCCTGTGGTTTTATAATGCGCTTCACAGTTATCTTCATTCGAAAATTGCCGGGGTAAAAAGGAATTTCCTTTTTGTTCAGCCAGTTCCTCGGCCATTTTAATACTTCCTAAAAAGCCACCTTCTTCTTTACTCACCAGATTAATTTTTGCCCCCAGGATTGATATCAGGTTGATTCGCTCACTGCTCATCCAGTCGGGCATAAAAATGATCACTTCATGGCCCATGGCTCTGCCGATAGCCGAAAATGAAATTCCCGTATTGCCGCTTGTAGCCTCAATGATACAGTTGCCCGGTTGCAGAATTCCGTTGGTAATAGCATTATCCAGAATCCTGAATGCCATCCGGTCTTTGATACTTCCTGTAAAGTTCAGGTTTTCAGCTTTGGCATATAGGGTTCTTTCTTCACCCTTATACTTGAATTTAATTTCCAGCAAGGGGGTATTCCCAATCAAAGATTCTATCCCTTTGATCTTTTTTACATATTCTTTCTTTATCAGCATTCCCTTATTTTTGGCACAAAACTAATTCTTATACCGTAAATTACCTTGTTTGAAGGCCAAAATATATGAGCGATAAAACTATTTTAACCCCTTCGGGGGTCTGGTCCTTTTTTACTCACCCTTTTCCCTCTCTAAAAATCAGAGAAGGTAAAGGTTTTGCTTCAACATATCTTAAAAATCCCTCATTGGTGTAAGTGCCACGCCTGATCTCATTAATAGGGATGTGGCTTTAGCCAATTATTTTGTTAACTCCAACTATCTATCGTTTAAAAGAATAGGCTTGTGCGAAAGGGACTAAGGGTGATCCTGTCATACTCAAAATTCAATATCAGCACCTACGAAAGCAAAAACATCTTTTGATTTTAACTTTGAGCTATGGTTCATGCAGGTCATAAATTTTCACAAATGTTTGAAGTCCCTTTGTCCTGGATTCTTGTCTCTCAGCTATTGTCTTACTGCTTAAACCTCTTGTCAAATAACTATTCGCTTTACATCCTGCAACATACTTTCTCCTTCTTTCAGTAACCATCAAATTAATTCTTACTACTTGTATCCTTATATTTTGCAGGGAACATGAAAAAAAATACCTTTGCAAAAATTTTTAACATGGGTAAATTTACTTTTACGATAATAAAACCGGAAATTGTAGAGAGGCAACTGGAAGCTGAAGTGTTGGATGCAGTTATTAAAGGCGGTTTCAGGATTGTAGCATTACGGAAAACAAAATTCAGCAAAGAACAGGCTGAGCAATTCTATGGTATTCACCGCGAAAGGCCATTTTTCGAAGGCCTTATCACATATATCACCTCCGGCCCTGTGTACGTGGCCATTGTTGAAAAAAACAATGCAGTAGAGGAATTCAGGAAACTGATCGGTGCTACCAACCCTGCAGAAGCTACCGAAGGCACAATACGTAAGAAATACGGTACCAACATTGAACAAAATGCCATCCACGGCTCAGACTCAGATGACAATGCAGCACTTGAATCGTCTTATTTCTTTTCCCTTTTTGACAGATTTTAGTTAGTATTAAACTTTAGAGATATGGCAAATATTGATAAGCATAGCAAAAAGAGAAATACCAATAAGATCATTCTCATCATCCTGTTGATATTATTGTTGCTTTTCAATGGATTCCTGTTGTTGAGGCTGGTTCAGAAGGCAGATGTTGAAGAAGACCTTTTGGCTACTATCGAATTGAAAGAACAACTGGAAAAAGAAGTATCAGATTTTAAACTTGAAGTTGCCGAATACCAGGGTGAGATATATGAAAAAGACTCCACACTAAATGCATACAAGTCAGCCATGGAAACAAAAGTGGCACAGATAGAAGATCTGATCAAAAAAGAACAGATCACACGGTACCAATATAACAAAGCATTACAGGAGATAAAAAAACTTGAATATTATACCCAAAAGTACCAGACCCAGATCAAGGAATTACAAAAGGAAAATAAGATCCTCACTAAAGAAAATACCACGCTGAAAGAAGATGTTAAGGTATATAAAAAAGAAGTAGATAACCTGACTGACAAAAATGTATCCCTCAACAACAAGGTAGACCTGGCAGCAATTTTAAAGACAGACAATATTACCGTGACAGGCCTGCAGAAAAAAGGCGGAGGCAAGGTAAAGGAAACTGACCGTGGCAAACGCATGGAAGCCATGCAAATCAGTTTTACAGTCAGAGAAAATGTATTGGCAAAAACAGGGGTCAAAGAATTTATTGTCAGGATAATCAACCCTCGTGGTGAAACATTATCCATGGAAGAACGCGGAGGTGGAAAATTTAACTTTATGGGTGACGAAACACTTTATACGGTTAAATCCGAATTTGAATTTAAAAATGATCCCGATTATCTTTATACACTGGTTTGGGACAGGGGTTCGCCTTTTGAAAAAGGCACCTATGAAATCCAGGTATTTAATGAATCAATTATTATTGGAAAAACAAATTTTGAAGTAAAATAAGGAGTAGAAAAGAATATGGCAGCGATAGGAACTATCAGGAAATACTCAGGAATTGCAGTAGGTTTTATTGGCATTTCCATTTTAGCCTTTGTGATAAGTGACGCTTTTAAATCAAACTCAAGGCTTTTTAACAAGAATAAACTGACCCTTGGCACCATTGCCGGGCAGGAAATTTCCTACCAGGATTTTCAGCGAAGGTTCGATCAGGAAATTGAAACCTACAAGCAGAGGAACCAGGTCGATAATGTAACGGAAGATATAAGGACCCAAATGCGGGACGAGCTTTGGCAAAAGATCTCGGATGAGATCATATATTCGAAAGAATACGATGCCACAGGTGTTGTGATAAGCCCGGAAGAACTTGCCTACACCGTAAGTGGCCCCAATCCACACCAGGCAGTGCAGCAGTTTTTTGTTGATCCTGAAACCAAGCAATTCGATCGAAACAGATTAATCGGGTTTTTGAAAAATATGGATCAGTACCCCGACCTGAAAGCCATCTGGTTGGATTTTGAACAGGAACTGATCAAGGAAAAACTACGGCAAAAGTATTTTTCAATTATTAAACAAAGCCTCTTTGTAACCAATCTGGAAGCCAAAGATGATTATTACGCAAAAAACAAATTTGCCAACTTTGATTATGTTTCGCTACGGTTGAATTCAATACCGGATTCTACGATACAAGTTACCGAAAAGGAAGTGGAAAATAAATACCAGGAAGTAAAATCAACACATGAGGTAGAAGCCTCCCGAAGCTTTGATTTTGTCATCTTTGATGTGATACCTACAGCAGAAGATACCGCATTTCTGTACCAACAACTTGAAAAATTCAAAGTTGAATATGCCAAAACCAAAAATGATTCACTTTTTGTTGAAGTCAACAGTGACCAGCACTTTGATACTGTTTACCGTCAGCGGGGGTATTTTAATGAAATTATTGATGAAGCCTATTTTGATGGTGACAACCAGGATAGCATTATCGGGCCTTTTGAAGAAGATGGTTATATCAAAATAGCCAAACTTGCCGATAAAAAAGTAGATACCGTCATGTACTACCGGGCCAGCCATATCCTGATCAGGCCAGCGGGAAGTACCGATCAGGACACAGCCGATGCCATGGCTAAAGCCCGCGAATATATGCAGCAGGTAAACAACGGTGATGATTTTGCCATGATGGCTATGAGACACAGCGATGACAAAGGAAGTGGTGTTAAAGGTGGCGACCTGGGTTGGTTCAGGGATGGCGCAATGGTAAAACCGTTTATGGATGCTGTAAAAAGAACAAAACCCGGACAGATGACAGTGGTAAAATCCCAGTTCGGGGCCCACCTGATAAAGATTACGGAAGCTCCTTCAAAAACCCTGATCAAAGTAGGTATTATCGCCAAAACCATTGAGCCATCATCACAGACCTATAAAGATGCCTATAGCAAGGCCACCACCTTTGCCGGTTCAGTCAGCACATTCGAAGAGTTTGAACAAACGGTGATGGAAGAAGGCCTTGATAAACGTATTGTCACCGACATTAGCCAAAATGAACGTGAGGTGGCAGGATTTCCTAATTCAAGAAAACTGATCAGCTGGGCTTTTGGAGCTGAATTGCATGATATTTCTGACATTATCGAATTCGAAGATAAATTTGTTGTGGCTGTATTAACCGAAGTTGTTGAAGCCGGTTTTGCACCACTCGAAAAGATAAGGATTGAAATCGAAAACCAGGTCAGGACCGACAAGAAAAAAGAACAACTTGAAAAAAGGCTGGCAGAAACAAAAACAGGGAAAAATAATCTGCAGGAGATAGCTACATCTGTTGAATCAACAGTTGAAAATGTAACCAACACCAGTTTCAGCGTTCCGATGCTGGCCGGTATTGGTGAAGAAAAAACCTTAATAGGAAGTATTTTTGGTATGCAACCCGATCATATATCGGATCCCATTGTGGGCAACAATGCAGTATTTTTGGTGAAAGTAAATAACTTCTCGCAAGTGGAAGAACCGGAGAATCTTGATGAAAGTAAAAAAGCATTGTTAGATAACCTCCAGGGCATGTCACAATACGAAACCATGGAGTCCTTAAAAGATCTGGCTAAAATCAAGGACGAAAGGTATAAGTTCTTTTAGCATTTAACAAAGCAGGAATATTTAAACGGCAGGGGAGAAATTCTTTGCCGTTTTTTTATTGCTCCGGCAAAATTTA
>CAZVAY010000200.1:0-5495 GCA_964625265.1 uncultured Sphingobacteriales bacterium
TTCATGGCACTTAAAGGCAAGAGAAGGAAGGTTGTATTTATTGATGAGTTTCCTTGGATGGCTACTGCCAGATCCAGGTTTTTAATGGCATTTGAGAATTTCTGGAATTCATACTGTCAAAAAAGGAATGACTTGATAGTTGTAATTTGTGGTTCTGCAGCTTCATATATGGTGAAGAATATCATAAAAAGTAAAGGAGGACTTCATAATAGGATTACTCAAAGAATTCGACTTCTCCCATTCAATTTACATGAAACAGATTTGTTTTTGAAAAGTAAAGGAATTAGATATACCGATCACGACACTATTCAAATTTACATGGCAATGGGAGGTGTTCCGCATTATCTTGAAAAGCTTCAAAAAGGTCTAAGTATAGCTCAAAATATAGATGAACTGTGTTTTCAAAAAGATGGTGTTCTGAATGATGAATTTGACACCCTTTATTCATCATTATTTGATGATTCCGAAAAACATCTCACTATCATAAATTCACTTGCAAAAGTGAATAAAGGGGTTACCCGTAAGGAATTGTTAAAATCAACTAAAATTCCAAGTGGAGGTGACTTTACAATAAAATTGAATGAGTTAATTGAGTCAGGATTCGTTTCATCATATTCATATTTTTCAAATAAAAAACAACTAACATTATTCAGGTTGTCCGATGAGTATTCAAGATTCTATTTGAAATTTATTAATGAGAATAGAAGTGGTGGTGCAGGAACATGGCAAAGACTTCATAAAAGTCATTCGTATATTTCATGGTCCGGCTTTGCCTTTGAAACATTGTGCTTAAAACATATCCAACAACTTAAAAAAGCACTTCGAATAGATGCAATTTATTCCAGAAATAGCTGCTGGTTTAATGAAAGAGCTCAGATAGACTTACTTGTTGATAGGGATGACAATATCATTAATTTATGTGAAATGAAATTCTATAGCTCGCCCTTCACAATTGATAAAAAGTACTATTTAAATCTTAAAAACAAAATCTCCGAATTCCAACAAGATACGTCAACCAGAAAGAATATATTTATTACGATGATTACTTCCTATGGCATAAATAAAAACCAATATTCAAATGAGCTTGTTCAAAATGAAATTGAAATGAGTAGCCTTTTCAAAGAATGAGATCCATATAAATCGCCAAAACATAAGTAAATTTAGCGTAATGGCGAAATATAATGCTGCGTAAAAAACAAAAGCCTCTGAAAATCAGAGGCTAATGTGAATGTACCCGGAGCCGGAATCGAACCGGCACTCCGTAAGGAACTGGTTTTTGAGACCAGCGCGTCTACCTATTCCGCCATCCGGGCAAAAAATTAACGAACAATCCTTAACAGGACTGCAAAAATAAGTGAATTCGTTTTTTCTGGAGAAAAAATACTGAAATTATTCAGGGATATACATCAGGGATAATTTCAGTTCCTGGCGTATGACATCGGTAACCATGGAAGAAAGGATGTTCATGTTTTTATCAACTACATCAATAATGCTGTTTCGACCCCGGGTTGGGCTGTAAGTAACTGCTACCATTCCACCAGAAACACGCTCTCCCGAGTTGTCAATCAGGGTGAAGTGCAATACAATGTCTTTCTGGTGGACATTTTTCATCAGGTCGTTGCATACCCGGTAACGGCTGTAAAGTTCTACTTCATTAATAAAGAGGTAATAGTCGCAATGATAATTCTGGTCAAGATATTCGAACAGGGATGAATCTGTTACAACTACATCCGTATATTTCAGCCGTTTGTTTCTTTTAACCTGCCTGCCCTTTTTCTGGCTAATACAATCCATACCATAAGGATTCTTACCATAAGTGATCATCCTGAATACACTAAAATTTTTCAGATTCTTATAATAGTATTTCAGTCGCTGGTTTCGTACCGGGTAATTGACCGATTCATAAATTCGCGTAAGGTCAGCTTTTGCCTGCTTGGTTTCGTAATAAGATATCCGGTTAATGTTAAAATAGGTAAGCAGGTTGTCAAACAATGACTTGTCCAGGTTTTGACGCAAATAAGCATTGTCATTTACGGTGATGAAGCCCCTTGGTTTTCTCCTGAAGAAATTTCCGGAAAGGTTCACATCCGAAAAATATTTGTCCTGCTGGTAGGGTATCAGCATAATCTTAGGAAAAACATCCGAGTTGTACCTGTCCTGATTTTGTGCATGGCACAGGTGCCCTGTTATGAAAAACAGTAAAACTATTAGGATTGTGTAAGAAACTCTCATAGCTGGATTTTCTTAATTGATCTTTGCATTTTGTTTGATCACTTTCTTGGCTTCATTCATGGGGATGCGGTTGTTTTTATAGTAGCAGGTCAGAAAGGCATCCGTATAACCAATTCCCCTGATTTTCATTTTGTAGGATGTGGCATTCTTAATCGTACCATACTGACCAATAGTGTATTTATACAGGGGGGGGTAATATTCCTCTGTTATATCATCAGGATTAAGCTTTGAAGTAAAAACCTTGTGGTATTTGGTAATATGGTTTTTATAGGCTCCTATTTGAACTTTAAAATACAATCCCGGAACTGCAGCTGAATACAGATTTGTACCACTTGTTGAGGCAGTGGTTGTCGGGGTCACAGTTTTTTGAACCGGTTTCACAGCTTGTTGCTCTTTTTTTACAACTGCAGGCTCAGTTTTTTTTGCAATGGTTTCTTTTTTAATTTCCTTTACCACAGGTTTTCCAAAATCTTCATCTTTCTTAGGCACTTCTGTTTTCTTTTTAGAAACATCGGTTTCCGGCTCGTCCTTTTTAACAATGAGGTCTTCTTTTTTAATGGGTTCCTCAATCTTTGGTTTGGCATTTTTCACGGACAGGTCTTCTGCTTTGTAAATATCATAAACGCCTTTGCCGCCCTTACGTTTAGAGGAGAAAAGAGATACACCAGGTTCCTCGGTGGTAACATAACAAATATCGTCTCTGTCAGAATTGATGGGCATGCCCATATTCTGAGGCTCACCCCAGAGGTTTGAAGCTTCAAAATCGGAATAGTAAATATCAAACCCACCATAACTGATATGGCCTTTTGAACTAAAATAAAGTCTTTTTCCTGTTGTATCAATATGTGGGGTTATTTCATCAAATTTTGTGTTTATCGGGTATCCGATATTTTTGGGTGTCCCCCAGCTCCCATCTCCCTTCCTGATGGAGAAGTAAATATCTTTACCCCGGCTTCCGGGCCTGTCAGAGACGAAATATAATGTTTTCCCGTCTTTGCTTATGGATGGATATCCGTCCCAGGAAGATTTGTCATTAATGTCGCCTTCCAGTTTTTTGGGCGCAGCCCATGAACCAGCAATCTTTTCGCAAACATAAATGTCAGAGGTAGCTCCGTAATCTTTTGATAAGCTGAAGTAAATAGTCAGGTTGTCGGAAGTAACAGAGGAGGCCAGTTCATCAAACTTATCTGCCAGTGAGCCAATCCTGATTGGTTTGGAGAGGGTACCGTCTTTATATTCGGAAATGTAAACATCATTGTTGATATCAATCAAGTCTTTGTCATATTCGGTAAGCCGGTTTGAGCTAAAGATAAAGAGTTCTTTGTCGTAGGTCATAAATGCACCATAATCATTGAGGGTACTGTTCAATACAGTCAGGTTGGAAATTTTAATATTTGGATCGCGTTTGCCCGACCCGGTACCATAATCAGCAAACTCAGAAACACACCATTCACGCCATTCGGTTACTTCTTTCAATTCTTTCAGTTTTGGCTTGACACGTTTGGCCAGGTTCTGATATTTGGCGAAGCTGTTGGCGGCCTGCTGGTATTCTTTCATTTGCATCTGGCAATAGCCCAGCTTGTAAAACAGGGTCAGGTGCGACTTTTTGTATTTCTTTATCGCTTTGCTGGCATTGATATAATATTGAGCAGCATCGGCATATTTTTGGGTGGCAAAAGCCGTTTCTCCACTCTTGTATTCTTTTTTGAAGTTTTGAGCCTGTATGTGAAGGCCTAAAAAAACAAAAAATAAAGTGGTTGTCAGCGCAAGTTTTATTTTCGATAAATTAATCATCGTTAAGCTTTAATTGTCATTCAATTTTGCATTAATAGATATTTACATATTAACAAAAATAGCCTGTACCTTTAATAACGGATTTGACTATTATCCACAATGGATGAAAGAGGTGTGGATAATAATCCTTATATAAAAAATAATGAGAAAATAAATTGACTCAAAATCAATGAAGTTTATTATTAAGTTTAGTACAAAAAACCCGGGGTACTGACATTTAACCTCAACAAGTATCAGATGATGTAAATGTTGCACTCATTAATACTATATTTCTGAAATTGCCAGCACTTTTGTAAGATTGCATGATGGAACAAACGATTTTATACATTGTCATAGCCATATTGGTTTTTGGTTATGTACTGAACCTGGTACTTGACAAGCTCAACTTAAACACCTGGCAGAACAGCTTACCTGATGACCTGAAAGATTTTTATTCCGAAGAAGAATATCTGAGGGCAAAAAACTATCATTTTGATCATAACCGTTTATCCTTGATTTCAGGGGGTTTTAGTTTCTTTCTGACCATGGCTTTTCTTCTGCTTGGCGGGTTCGGCTGGCTTCATGATTTGCTTGCCATATCAATTGAAAACAAGATATTACTGGCCTTGTCTTTTTTTGGGATACTGTTTTTTGTAGCAGATATTTTAAACATTCCTTTCAGCATTTACAGCACTTTTGTCATTGAAGAAAAATATGGTTTCAATAAAACCACCCCCAAAACATTTATACTTGATAAAATTAAATCCTATGGCCTGGCGATTGTGTTAGGAGGAGGCATCATGGCGCTGCTCCTATGGATCATCCTGCTGCTGGGCGTTAATTTCTGGTTGGTAGCCTTTGGCGTGGTACTGATTATTTCCTTTATCCTCAACATGTTTTATACCTCTCTTATTGTTCCTTTATTTAACAAGCTTACACCGCTTGAAGAGGGTGAGCTTAGAAGTAGCATCGAACAATATGCGGGTAAAGTGGATTTTCCACTTGTTAATATATTCAAAATTGATGGCAGTAAAAGAAGTTCAAAGGCCAACGCTTTTTTTAGTGGGTTCTGGAAAAAGAAAAAAATCGTTTTGTACGATACTCTCATTGAAAAACATAGTATCCCGGAACTTATAGCTGTTTTGGCACATGAAGTAGGGCACTATAAGAAAAAACATGTGGTCAAAGGATTTATTGCTTCAGGTATCCAAAGCTTCATTATGTTTTTCCTGCTGTCCCTGTTCATTTTCAATCCTGACTTTTCATCGGCATTTTTCATCAATATTTTTGGTAATAACCCTCCTTTGAATGGAGAGGCTATTATGCATATCAACCTGGTAGCTTTTGCTATACTTTACGAGCCGGTTTCACTTGTTGCCGGATTGATTGGTAATATTTTATCACGCAAGCATGAATTCCACGCTGATGAGGTTGCTGTCAGGACAACGTATAGAGGAGACATGACTGGCGCGTCACAAAGACTAATTAAA
>CAZVAY010000201.1:0-5446 GCA_964625265.1 uncultured Sphingobacteriales bacterium
ATGAAACGAATAGGAAGTATCGAACAAAAAGTTGCCCTTATCAATGAGGTAGAAAATCACGGATTAGTTGATGCCTACCCATTAGAGCGAAGCGGAAATCGCGAATATCTTTGAAAAAATAAGCAGCATAAGTAAAGAGTATTCCTGCTCCAGGCTACTCTCAGTGTAAATCCAAAGAACGCTGAGCTTTTGTACCTTAAAACCTCCAATAAGCCAAAAACCTGATATCGGTTTTGTGCGGGACTGATGTTTCCTGGTAACTACTGCCTGTAGTTTCGCGGTCGAAGTACTGAAGCCTGCCCGCTTTACATTGAAGTGTGAGGTTATCAAGCGGCTTGAATGAAAGAAGCAAATAGTATTTAGCTCCTTTACCGCTGAACGAGGGAGAAGAAAAGGCATACATAACATCGCTTTCGTAAGCGTAAATCCGGGCATTGTAATCATCGGTGTTGAAAAGCATGTAACGGGCAGAAACTTTCAGCCTGTCAGGTATCCACAGATAATAGAGTTCCTCATAGGATAAAAAGCCATGGCTCAAATTCTCTTTCATACGATAGCCCGAATATTCCACCCTCATTTTCAAGCCCAGGTTGTAATTGATTTTATAGTTCAGATGATAACGGAGGCTGAGCCTGCTTGCCGGGTCGATTTGCTTCAATGGCCCTTCAGTACCGGAAGTATTTTTATCTTTCACTTCGTATTTAACCCGGGCATACATGTTCAGGTAATAGTTGTGAAAATATTTGATATCAACCAGGTATTCGTTCCCGGCAGAGGGTAAGTCAACCCCAAATCTCGGTGAAGGAAATTTAAAATTATCAATACTGGCACTGACCAACCATTTCGATGACGGCCGATAATTGATTGCCCAGTAAAGGCCCATTTCGTTTTCCATACTTCCCGACTCGGCAAAAGAATTTGAAAACGGGGCAAAATAACCTGAAGGATAATAACGAAATAAAAGGCCGGTACTGAAATTTTCAGTCAGGTTAGCCATGACCCCGGAAATGCCTGCCAGTTTCTGCCCGTCAAAGGCTGTTTCATCAAAAATATAAAAATTCCTGTATACGTAATTAAAACTCACACTGAGATTCATAAAGTTTTTCCTGTAAAGGTTGTTCATGTTGTAAAGTGTGGTGTCTTTATACAACGGAGGTGAGTATTGTCCTCCCAACAAACACAATCCTGCTTCCAATTTGCTGAAACTGAAACTTGATATCAGCCCTGCCATGGTTTGAAGCATGGCGTTCTTTTTCTGAATTTCATTTTCAGTGCGGTGCAGGCCGTTTTCGAGTAAGGAGGTAATATAGTTTTCTTCATTCACCGAATCAATTTGGAGGCTACCGTCACCGCTACTATGTGAGACAAAAAATGTGGTACTGATATTATTTTTTTCTACTGTGGCTGCCGCGCCCCGGAGGAACCCGAATTCCGTTACCGACCTGTAAGCTTTTAGCCCGTAATCACTTTTGATAAAATCCATGCTATTGGCGGATTTACCAAATCCAAATCCGGTATGTAATGCCAGCCCCTGCCCAAAATTAAGGTGGTAATCACCCACAACAACCTGCCTGAGAATTCTTCCCGGCCGGGCCAGTAACAGATAACCTGAATAAAAATCATAACCCGCCTTGTTGGAACCCTGAAACCATTCTTCCCCTGCATCTTTCTCCATGGTTAAGCCATACGACAAGCCGTAAGAATTATCGTGCTGATACTTAACCATGTTTTTCACCGGGTTACCTGCGTAAGGCGTTTCCCCTTCATCCGGGATATACCCTTTTTGCTTTTCAACAGTCAGTTCTACTTTCGTCACCAGCATATTGCTTCCCTTTACCACGTCTTTCAAGGCAAAGGAATCCTGGGCATAGCGGTCGCCACAATAAATAAAGTAAACCAGCCTTCTTGCTGTTTGCCTGTCTATTACCGGCACATAATTAAGTTCATAGATAGTTTTAAAACCATAATATTTTCTTCTGTATTCCAGGATCGACCTGATCTGGCCGTCATTCAGAAAAACAAGTTCAGCCAGTTGATCTTCAGTAGCCAGGTTGATATTGAGCGGGTTTTGATAATAAAACCATAGGTTCTCGTACAGTTCGGAATAGTCTGTTTCGTCAGGGTAATCCTCCTGGATATCCTCCACTATTTCCCCAATGACAATGTCAGGCTGTCCAAACAGATTGGGAATAATAGCGACTGAAAAACAGATAGCCGTCAGAATTTTTTTCATCTCAATTCACCAAATATATAATCAGCCGAGAGTGACGGGGTGGGCCCTAATACCTGCAAATACTGAAAAGCAAAGACAAATTTAAGCCTGCTTGTACTGAACACCAACCCGAATGTATTGGTAAAGGGGTTGGATGCTACACCGACAAGCATTTCAAATTTATCAGAAAGTGAATAATCCAGTCCGCCTTTTAAATTCAGGCCCGATTCCGAACCGTTTTCCAATTCAAAAGCCAGGTCAAGGTTTGGGGATATGCCGGTTTTCAAACCAACACGCATGATGGTTGGGATACGTTCTTCCTTGTAATCCGAATAGGACGAGGCCGTAGGGTTGAATATATGGGAAGCCACCATCACTTTATCCGTGATTTTAAATTGCAGGCCAAGCTCGCCACAAAAAGCCGAGGTATTTCCATAGCTTTCAAAATGTGTCCGCAGGTAATTCAGTTGAACACCTGCCGTCAGCCTTTTACCCAATTTCATTCCGTAAGCAAAACCAAATTTTTGATAGCTATAAATGATGGAGTTGTTGAATGAATAAATATCCAGGGCAAAACTTCCGCTTTTGACAGGTAGGGCCAGTGCAAATGCCCCCAGGTTCAATTCACCAATATTAAACTTATTTTCAATGAAAATACCGGCTGTAGGATTTGTAAGTCCGGCCAATCCGGCAGGGTTATTAAATGCAGACCACAAATCGGTTTCGGCCAGGGAAGCATTGGCCAGTGAACGTGACAAAGCACCGGCCTGGAAGTTTCCATTCTGGGTAAAGCCAACTGTTGCAAGAAAGGTCAAACAGATTACTGTACCGGATATTTTTTTTAAATCAATCAATTAATGCACCCTATCTGCTGAATTCAACAATGATCTTGCTGTTTAAAGTGATGTTAGCAAGCTTACTGACATCTCCGTTGTTCATAGCAATTTCCAGTAACCCGGAGCTACCGAACAGGCAAAGGATCTCGCCCTCGGACACATCCTTGTAATGCTTCGAGATTTTATCCACCCTGTATTTACCCGAACAATGAACCGTGACTTCAGGATTTTCACCAAACCTGTTAAACTGCTTTTTGCTGATGTTGGTGATGGCATTGCCAAAATTGTCGATATAGATAACAGTGCCCCTGATAACAGACTGCTCAATGATGGGATGAAGGACCGAACTCCTGCGCATTTCCTTTACCGGTTTTCCAATTTCGTACTCGCTTTGTTTTCGTGCCAGTTTACAAACAGCCCTGGCCATTACATTTAACAGCGGAAAAATCATTTCTTCTTCTGCGGTAACGTTCAATTTGATGATCTTTCCGGCTTCGCTATCGGTGATCAGGGAAATAATACCATTGTCGTGCCCGACAAAGAAATGCTCCTTGTACTGAACCATAATGATATCATTTTTCTGTGATGGGTCTGAATCCACAGAGATCAGGTGGTAGGTGCCTTTGGGAAAATAGTGATAGGCATTCCGCAAAATAAAGGCGGCTTCGCCAATATGGTAGGGCCTGATATCATGGCTAATATCTACAACAGTAGTGTTGGGGGCCATGGAATAGATCAGGCCTTTGACCGATCCCAAATAATGATCGCGTGTCCCCAAGTCTGTTGTTAGTGTAATAATAGCCATTATAGTGCTTAATTCTTTTCGAATGCGCCCTTATTTCAAAGAGATAAAATTAGTAAATACAGGCAACAAATTTATTTTATTTTTGAATTTTAATAAAATTATCCGTTTTGGCCGATATACGAATCAGTTTAGCCCACCTCAACCTGCTTGAGTTTTATGGTGTCAACAACAGTAAGCTGCAAGTACTCAAAGATCATTTTAAATCCCTGAAAATTACGGGGCGTGGTGATGAGTTGATGGCCAGCGGAGAACCAGAAGAGCTGGCTGCTTTTGAAGAAAAAATAAAATCGGCCCTGGAATATATTCTGATCAAAAAAAAACTACCTGAGAAAGTTTTGAAACAACTGCTGGCTTCGGACGAAGGAAATGATGATCTGCTGAAAGAACAAAAAGTCATCCTTCATGGTAAAAACAACAAATCCATTGTTGCCCGGACAAAAAACCAGGCAAAGCTGGTAGACAGTGTCCGGCACAACGATATCGTATTTGCCATTGGCCCTGCCGGAACCGGAAAAACCTATACGGCCGTAGCCCTGGCTGTGAGCGCCCTCCGTAACAAGGAGGTAAAACGGATCATCCTGACAAGGCCTGCCGTTGAAGCCGGTGAAAACCTGGGGTTCCTGCCGGGAGACATGCGGGAAAAAATTGACCCTTACCTGCGCCCCTTATACGATGCCCTGGACGAGATGCTCCCTTCGGAAAAAATGCAGGCACACCTGGAACGTAAGGTCATTGAAATTGCCCCACTGGCTTTCATGC
Organism: uncultured Sphingobacteriales bacterium; assembly: GCA_964625265.1. Classification (GTDB taxonomy): domain Bacteria; phylum Bacteroidota; class Bacteroidia; order CAILMK01; family JAAYUY01; genus CAYNBC01. The sequence goes on from CAZVAY010000201.1 coordinate 4,613, forward strand.
GTGGACGTACCCTCGACAATGCTTTTGTCATTCTGGATGAAGCACAGAACAGCACCCGTCTTCAGCTCAAGATGTTCCTGACCCGTATGGGGCCATCAGCCAAATTTGTCGTTACCGGTGACCTGACACAGATTGACCTCCCGCCTTCACAAAACAGCGGTTTAATACACGCCATCCATATCCTTAAAGGGATCAAAGGTATTGATGTCGTTGAGTTTGATGTGAGTGATGTTACCCGTCACCGGATTGTTAAAGAAATTATTAAAGCATATACCACACCCGATAAAAAAGAATAACATGAGCTTGAACGCCATACAACAATCAGATTTTCATTTTAAGGGACAGACAGCCTTTCACAAAGGCAAGGTCAGGGATATTTACGAATTTGGGGATCATTACATTTCCTTCATAGTCTCCGACAGGATCTCCGCCTTTGACATTATTTTACCACAACCCATCCCTTACAAAGGCGAAATACTGAACCTGGTTGCTGCGCGCTTTCTGAAAATGACTGAAGACATTGTACCTAACTGGCTCCTTGAAGTGCCCGACCCTGCGGTATCTTTTGGCAGGAAGTGCAAACCTTTTCCAGTGGAAATGGTCATCCGCGGTTATCTCGTTGGCCATGCATGGCGCGAATATCAAGCAGGAAACAGGAACCTTTGTGGCAATGTATTACCCGAAGGAATGGTGAAAAACCAGAAATTCGCCCGGCCCATAATTACCCCAACAACCAAAGCTGATGTCGGACATGATGAAGATATTTCTCCCGAAGAGATCATCTCCCGGGGCCTGGTAACCGAAGAGCACTACAAAAAACTGGAAGCAGTCACT
>CAZVAY010000202.1:0-5440 GCA_964625265.1 uncultured Sphingobacteriales bacterium
CCCGATCGCGATGTGTGCAAAGTAGTCGATTGTCAGGTTTTTGTAGCCTGTGGCCAGATCCTGGTCATTATCATGCACCATATCCATAAAACAAAGGGTTATCCCTGCCTGATGCATTGTATCAAGGTGGAGAAAATTCGAATCGGCAACCTGGTAAACCACTTCCCCATCGACACCCTTGTTCTCGAATACCACCACACGGTCTGACTGGTAGAATGTCTGGCTAAAATCACCTGTCGTAACAACCAGAAGATCCGCATCACCATCATTATCAAAGTCGAAAAACACAGGTGACGTGGCACCCCCGAGGTCAATCATATCCTGTTGCAGAAAACGGTCGGTGACAAACTTAAAATCCGGGTTCGAAGGAGTCCCGTTATTGACATAGGCCCAAACCTGGTTGAGTGACTGAAATGTATCAATGAATTGATCATCAAGAGGGGCAGCAAGCAGGTCATCCACCTTGTCGTTGTTGATATCGGCAAAATAAAGACCGGGCATATTTCTTATGTCAACCGGATGAGCCAGCGGGTAACCTATCTGCTGTGATATCATCGAATCGACCGGAAAGGAATAGTCGGCTTTCCCGTTTTCAAGAAACAGGACACCGGGGTAGGCAACATCGCTCAACAACAGGTCCTTATCCCCGTCATCGTCAGGGTCAAAGGTTAGCATGGCCGAACCGGTGTGCCTTTTGGCCCTTAGCCAGAAAACCTCTTCGCCACCATCCAGGCGAACAGGGCTACAGGATTGTTTCAATACCACCTTATTGGATATTTCACTCTCACGGAATTTACCCCAACATGCATCCGCATATTCAAACACCAATGAATCCGGTACTCCGTATTTTTCCATTGACAGGTTTTCGAAATAATCTACCAGGGTGCCCAGCACAAAAAAGTTCAGGATGTCGAGGTCTCCGTCTCCATCCATGTCATCAATGACAGGCAGGTCGGTGCTGTTCACATACAACATCGAAGGATTTCCGAAGAAGATGGCTTCAAGCGGATCGACAATTTTTTCAAACTTTATTTTATTGCCATTACTGATATTTCTGTAAACCGCCAGGCCTGCATTGTTGTCGGAAGAAAAGCAGAAAATATCGGGTTTCCCATCGCTGTCGTAATCACGTAACAGAAAGGTACGTTCCATCACAGGGAAGTAATTTTCAAATCCCGGTGTGTACTTCCATACCAGGTTTCCCGACTTATTAACCGACATAAAAGCCAGAAGCCTGTTGTCTGCCCTGTCCAGGGTAAGCAGGTCATTTCTGCCATCACGGTTGAGGTCAGTTTGGGCAAAAACCGGGAATTTGATTCCCCCACCAAATGGATTCTGTAATGTATCAGACTGGCTATCAAGGACAGTGATAATATTGCTTTGGAAATAAGGATGTAAGGGTTGGGCCCAAACACCCGGGCCGGAGAGAAAAATGAGAAGGAAGAGAGCAGTTTTATTCATCAATAAGGAGCTATTTTTTCCAGAATGCTTTTGAAAACAATATTAACACCGTAAACAATTCCAGCCTGCCGGTCAGCATCAGGAACGAGAGATACCATTTTCCGAATACGGGTATTTCAGCGTAGTTGCCCACAGCACCCACCTTGCCAAGGCCGGGGCCAATATTCCCCAGCGTGGCTGCTACCGAGCCAATGGCGGTGTTGAGGTCAAGGTTTAGCGTAAGCATAACAAGGGATGAAATAACAAAAATCAGGATATAGATAAAGAAGAAAGCCTGGATATTGGATATCACTTCTGCAGGAACCACCTTCCTGTTGAACCTGACCGGAACAATAGCCTGTGGGTGTATCTGCCTCCTGAATTCCATGGAAGAATTTTTCAGGAGCAATAAATTTCGTACTACCTTAGGGCCACCACCGGTAGAGCCGGCACTGCCACCGACAAACATCAGCATAAAAACGAAGATGGCCACAAACAAGCCCCAGGTTTCATAATCAGCCGTGATATAGCCGGTTGTTGTAACAATAGATACCACCTGGAACAATGAATCCCTGAATGCCTTTTCGAGACCGTATTGCCTGGAAACAAATAATATGATTGTAATAATCACAGCAGCCCCCAGGACAATTCCCAGGTACGTCCTGAATTCCTCATCCTTGTAGAGCTTTTTCAGTTTGCCCCTCATGGCAAAAAAAGACAAGCTGAAGTTAACACCTGCGATAAACATAAATACAATAATCACATACTGGATAAAAGGAGAATCGTAATAAGCAATACTTGCATTTTTAGTAGAATAGCCTCCTGTTGCCATAGTGGTAAAAGCATGGTTGATGGCATCGAACCAGTTCATACCACCTACTTTTAACAGCAGGGCCTCGGCAGAGGTAAAAAAGACATAGATTCCCCAAAGCTTCCGTGCTGTGTCCTTTACCCGGGGCGACAACTTATCGGCTTTAGGCCCCGGAACTTCGGCAACAAACAATTGCATGCCGCCAATGCCCAGAAACGGGACGATGGCAATAGTCAGCACAATGATCCCCATACCGCCTATCCACTGAGTCATACTCCTCCAGTAAAGCAACCCTTCAGGCATGTTTTCAATATCGGTCAAAATGGTAGCACCGGTTGTGGTAAACCCTGACATGGTTTCGAAAAATGCATCGGTAAAAGATGGAATGTAACCATTAATTAAAAAGGGTAGACAGCCGAAAAATGAAATGGTGATCCAGCCTAATGCGACAATGAAGTATCCTTCCCTTGGCCCGGGTTCAGTATTGTTCTTCGTAAATGCACTGATCAGTGTTCCGGTTATAAGAGCCAGGCCGGCTGCAACAGCGATATCATAATGGTCACCTGATTTATACAAAATGGAAGGGATCAGAGCAGACAGCATCAGGAAACCGGTAAACATGGCTAAGCGGCCAAGTACATTCAGGATCAGTTTTGTCTTGATCACAAAAATTAAATTAAATGGGTCTTGCGAAAATATTTTTCAACTTTGGGTATTAAATAGGGCAAAGTAAACACCACAACATGGTCATCCGCTATTATTTGCGTGCTGCCTGTGGCAATAAATGCTTCTTCTCCCCTGATAACCCCACCAATGATAGCCCCCTCGGGGAAATCCAGTTTATGAACCGGTTTTTTTGTAATTTTTGATTCCTTTTGGGCAACAAATTCCAACACATCGGCATCAACACCATTCAGGCATTTTGAATCCGTTACTTCTGCTTCCATTGTAAATTTATAGATATAGCTTGCAGCAATAAGCTTTTTGTTAATGATAGTGTCCACCCCGATGTTTTGAGAGATATCAATATAATCAACATCATCAATAAGCGAAATCGCTTTTTTAACGCCTGCCTTTTTGGCCAGCAAAGTGGTAAATATATTCACTTCGGAATTTTCGGTCAGGGCAATAAATGCATCCATTTCTGCAATACCCTCTTTCTTCAACAGGTCGAGATCGTTGACCTGGCCATTGATGACCAATGTTTTATCCAGTTCTTCAGCTAATTGTAAACATAAATTTTTATCGCGTTCAATAATCTTCACATTATAGTTGTTTTGTAAAAGCATGGCCGCTTTCCTCGCAATTTTAGTCCCACCAATGATCATGATGTCTTCAATGGGATACTGAATGATCCCTGCTGCCTGAAGCATGCTTTTCATACTATCCGGCAGCGAAATCACATACACTTTGTCATTGGCCATGAAGATATCAGAACCGGAGGGTATCAGGGTCGAATTGTTCCTTTTTATCGCCACCGCACGAAAGTCAGTATTGGGAAAGTCTTCGGTAACCTGGCGAAGCGTCTTGTTAACGATAGGAGAATCCTCTGCAATCCTGATCATCAGCAGGCTTAACTTGTTTCCGGAAAAATGAAATGATTCGGTGGAAAATGATTCCTGAAGCAGGTCCCGTATTTCCAGCGCTGCCACCCTTTCCGGGTAGATCATTTCATCAATACCACTTTTAAGATAGATTTCCTGCTCCTTTGGCAGCAGGTATTCAGAATCATCAATCCTGGCAACCGTTTTTTTTGCGCCCAGTTGTTTACCGAGAATACAGGTCAGGATATTAATGTCCTGTTCGTTTGTTACTGAAATTAATAGATCAGTTTTGGAAATATTGGCAGCATTTAAAATGCTGATCAGGCTTGAATCACCTTTGATGGTCATGACATCGTAATGGGATTCTACTTTGGCAAGCGCTTCTTCATCTTTATCAATAATGACAATGTCGTGGTTGAAATGAGAGAGCATCCTGGCAAGATACATACCCACTGCTCCGGCTCCCGAAATGATTACTCGCATTAGACTTGTTTACGTATTTTTGAATGCTCAATAATAAGCAAATTTAAAAAAAATAAGCAGCGTTCAGGGCTTATTAAATACAATCAGAAAATTAATTGTTGATAAAATGAACTTCAAGGCATTACATAAATTAAGTTATGGGATTCAAATAGTAACTACAGTTTATAACCATCAAAAGGCCGGCTACATCGCCAATACGGCTTTCCAGGTAACATCAAAACCGGCACAACTTGCCATCAGCGCTCATAAAGACAACCTGACCACCGACCTGATTGAACAAAGCGGGGTATTTGCCGTAAGTGTACTTGAAAAAGAACCTGATTTGTCCCTGATAGGGCGATTTGGGTTTGAAAGCAGCTCTGATATTGACAAATTTGAAGGATTGGACATAAAAACTTCTGAAACTGAAGCACCCATTGTCTTAAACAATTGTGTGGCCTGGTTCGATTGCCGGATTACCCACAAACTTGACCTGGGGACTCATATCTTATTTGTCGGGGAAATTCTGGATATGGCCATTTCAAAAGATACCGAGCCTCTTACCTATCAATACTACCGCGAGAAGTACAAAATGATGGCCCCTAAAAATGCTCCAACCTATATTCCGCCCGCTGACACTGAAATAAAAGAGGATCATTCACATACAAAAGAGGATATGGTAAGAGTAGGCAACAAATGGATTTGTACTATTTGTGGTTATGTCTACGACCCTGCCGAAGGCGATCCTACGATTGATGTTGATCCCGGCACTTCTTTCGAAGATCTTCCCGAAGATTACAAATGCCCTATTTGTAATGCAGGTAAAGAATTTTTTGAACAGGAATGAGGAGATGTGCGATAAATGGTCATCACAGCTATACGATTATCGTTTTGTCTTTAATACATGATTCTGTAAGTTGATGTTAACAGTTTCCTGTTCTTTATAAAAATGGGGAACGTTACGCGTAAATGACTTGTAGCGGTTTTCGAAGCACTTTCCTGTGGCTTGCAACAAACTTACTTAAAAGCACAAAGCTTGAATTTACCACTTTACCGCCATAAGTTATATACGCTGTTATGCTGTCGGCTTTCTCTTCATTCTATTTTGTTGTTTTTCCACCCATTGCAGTAAATACACTGTCTATGGGTTCCCAAAGTTCTATTTTATTTCCTTCCGCATCCA
>CAZVAY010000203.1:0-5421 GCA_964625265.1 uncultured Sphingobacteriales bacterium
TTGACGGTACGTATGAAACCGCTACTGAAGGCAACCCAAAAGGAGCTGCAAAAAGTTTTGAAACTGTTTTGATGAACAGTGTGGCCACACCGGTTGTCAATGCAGGTGTCGGGTTCCGGTTTAAATTAAGCGATCGTATTGACATCGCATTTGAAGAGAGGGCCGGATTAGTCAACAATGACCTCCTTGACGGCCAGCGCTGGAGCAAGATTGACGCTGGTACATCACCTTACAATGATTTGATGTTCATGTCATCATTTGGCATTAATATACGGCTTGGTAAAACAGACAATATTTACTGGTTCGACAATCCTTCAGCATCCCATTACAAAATGACCCTTGAAAACAGGAGGAAAGTAGCCCTGTTGAGTTCAGATGTTGACAACGATGGCGTTTCTGATTATTTCGACAAAGACCTTGATACCCCTGAAGGTGTAAAAGTTGATGCGAATGGTATGCCTTTCGACAGTGATGAAGACGGTATTCCTGATTACCAGGATCTTGAACCCTTTTCCGGCAAGGGAGCTGTTGTTGATTCCCTGGGTGTACCCATTGATACTGACATGGATGGTGTACCTGATTATAAAGATAAAGACAACAATACACCTAAAGATATGCTCGTAAACTTCCAGGGTGTCCCAATTGGGCAAAGAGGCTCTTCCACTGGTGTTTCCGGCACCAAACTAGGGTTCCTTCCTGCCATATTCTTTGATTTTGATGATGCTACCCTAAAAACAGAATTTCTTGGTTCCCTTGCCCAACTTGCCCTTGCCATGAAATACAACCCCAATACAAAACTGAAGGTAATTGGTTATACCGATAATATTGGTGATCCGACTTACAACAAGGCACTTGGTAATCGAAGGGCACAGAATGTTGCGAATTTCCTCATTATGCAAGGCATTAATGCTAACAGGTTTGTTATTGAAAGCAAAGGGGCAGCTGACCCGCTGACCGATGTTAAATCGAACGATGCCAACAGGCTCAACCGCAGGGTTCAGTTTAAAGTTATTGAAGGTGGAGGCTTTCTCGAGTTACCTGAAGATAAAAATGAAGAAACACCGGAAGAACTGAAAAACGAGTAGGTTATTCCTGTGTGTTACTGAAATAATCCATTTTTAAGAAATCATTTAACTTTTTCATGGCATTTGCCCTGTGGCTGATGTCATTTTTTATCGCTGCCGGTAATTCTGCAAAAGTTTTGTCATATCCATCCGGAATAAAAAGGGGGTCATAACCAAAGCCCTGCTTTCCTTTTAAAGAATCTATGATTCTGCCCCTTACTTCTCCTTCAAAAAATAATTCTTTCCCTCCCATTATCAGTGCAACCACAGTAAAAAAACGAGCAGCCCGGTCAGCAATGTCATGTAGTTCAGCCAGCAATTTCTCATTGTTTTTTTCAAAATTGGTTTTCTCTCCGGCATACCGGGCAGAGTATATTCCTGGCTTACCTCCCAGCGCATCCACCTCAAGCCCGCTGTCATCAGCAAAACAATCCATGCCTGTTTCCTGGTAAACAAACCTGGCCTTTTGTAATGCATTTCCCCTAAACGTATCTTTATCTTCCGGAATTTCCCGGACAAAACCAATATCATCCAGCGATAGCAAATTAATCTCTTTCGATAAGATGTATCTTATTTCATCTAATTTATGTTTGTTGTGGGTAGCAGCTAATAGTTGGATCATGATATTAGAAACAGGGTTTTGAAGTTTTTCCATAAAGAAATTTTCTTTTCCCTGCTCATGGCAATTTCCGTCAGGGTATCAGGGGTTATATAGCAAAGGGTATTGTCCGCTTCCACTACTATATTTCGCTCAATTGACAATTCAAATTCATCAGGAATCCCGAATCCGATAATTTGCACAGGTTGAAAGAAAGATGAAAATTCACTTATTCCTGATTGCTTTAGGACGGACAGGTTTACTAATGCGGATTCCTCCAAAACGGGTTTTTGCGGCAGGGCCTCTAAAATTGTTTTTAATACCATCTTTTCCTTAGGAATTATCCATTGGTCATTAGGCTCATTAGTCAATATAAGAATGCCGTTTTCATTTTTTCCAAAATAAGATAGTTCCGTGCCATAAGTCCCGGCAAGTTCTTCAACACCTGTTTCAGGTTGAGGCGAATTAACAGGACTTTCTACTGAATTAAAAATGTATATTTCCTCATCAATAAAGTCCGATAGAAAGAATCTGTTCAATAAATCTTCCATCCTGCATATTTATAACTTTCAAAAATAAACTATCCGTGGCAACTGGATATTTCTTTTCATTTTTATTTGTTATTTTTCTCTCTACTTTTGAAAATTGGATTCACCCTCAATCACATACTATGAATAGCGAAGTTGTTATCAGGGATAAAGTCTTCGAATTATATATCTCACACGAAGAGATATTAAAGCAGGTAAAAAGGGTAGCCACACAAATAACAAAAGACTATCAGGGTAAAACCCCCCTTTTCCTTGCAATTTTAAACGGTAGTTTTTTCTTTGCATCAGACCTGCTCAAAAATATAGACTTGCTTTGTGAAATATCATTTGTCAAACTCGCCTCCTATGTCAATTTTGATTCAACCGGTCATGTTAAAGAATTGATCGGTTTGACGTCACCGGTAAGTGGTAAGGATATTATCATTCTGGAAGACATTGTAGATACCGGTAAAACCATGAAGAGCCTGCTGCAACAGATCAGGCAGCATTATCCCGAAAGCATCAGGGTAGCTACCTTATTATTTAAAAAAGAGGCACTTATCGAAGATATTAAACCTGACTACGTTGCAGTAGAAGTACCAAACAAATTTCTCATTGGTTATGGCCTTGATTATAACCAATATGGTAGAAACCTGAAAGATATCTATACATTAAAGCAACGATGAAACTTATCGCCACATCTATTAAACTCTTCCATAACCTGATACATGTTGTGGAACAAAATAAAAAATCGTTTGCAAATGAATAATATTATTTATTTTTGAAACCTGATTTTGTTAAACTTAAAAAAGATAAGATGAGAAAACTAATCGCAACAATGATCCTTGCAACCTTAAGTGTTGGGTTGTTTGCTCAAAACGTAGGTATTCCTTCAAAAGCCAATGGAATGCTACCGGGCGTTAATGCCGATCACATTAAAATGCCCAAAATGTTCAGAAATATTCAGACAAGGGCTGATGTTCACAATTACTACAATTTTGTCCGGACACTGGATAACTGGACATCCAACGGTAACAGTTTTTCCTCCGTATTGTTCCCCGATACCAACACCCTTGTGAGGTATTCCGATGGTGCCGGTGGTTTGGTACTGGGTTATGTAAGCTGGTGCTCAGTGGGTGCATCCTTCGACCCGCGCTCAGCGTTATATGCCGACTTTTATGGTGATGATTATCAGCTTGAAGATAGCGAACCTTATACGCTCGACACATTGCTCTTCCTCTACACCTATGAAAGATTTACCAGTGATGATGTTGTTGACACCCTGGTTATTCAACTCTGGGCAACCGACAAACTATCCTATTACACATGGACAGCCAACAGCGAACCCTTTGCAACAGTTGATTATAATGCAGCTACCGGTGAAGGTACAAACTATACACAGGAATTCCGTATCCCACTTACCATTAATGATACATTTACATTTGCCACAGGTATGTGGGGAATCTGGCAACAAATTATCCCCGGTGGAATGGAATTGGAAGGCCCTGTTGCCGCAACCTGGACATTTAAACCCGGGTACAGCTATTCAACTGATGATACCATGGGTGGCGAATGGGATAATCCAGTCCCCTATAAACCCCTGAATACTTTCCAGTTCAGCCTGTACCAGGACAACGAAGCCTGGCCACTTGAATCTTACAACAATGGTTTACTTGTTCCTCGTTGGGAGCGTTACGACAAATGGCCTGAGCCACATCACCGCTATTTTGCCGGTACAGGATGGACCTCTTATTCCTACTATGTGAATACCTATTTCGGCATTTCATTCGATGATGCATGGATCAACTCCATTGAAGATGTAGATGCTAATTTTGCAGTAGGTGATGTTTATCCCAACCCTGCTGATATTTCAGCCAAACTGGGTGTGGAACTCAAAAACACTTCAAACCTCAAAGTAGAGGTACTCAATTCATTGGGACAGGTTATGGAAGTGATCACTAATGACACCTATCCTGCAGGTCAACATACTATTGATATTAATACTTCAGAACTGGAATCCGGGATTTATATTTGCCGTATTTCAGCTGGCAATTCCACCATTACTAAACAAATGTTGGTTCGCTAGTTTCTATTCAAATATCTACAAAAGGGCTGTCAAATATGGCAGCCTTTTTTGTTTATTAACACTTTGTGTAACCAAATCATTTTTATACAGGATTTCTATATTTGTGCTTCGCAAAAAATGCGAGTATTTATTTTGTTATCAGATATTTTAAAATAGTTGTTATGTCAGAAAAAATTAAATATGTCTATACGTTTGGCAACGGTAAAGCCGAAGGGAACTCAAAAATGAAAGACCTTCTGGGTGGTAAAGGTGCCAACCTGGCCGAGATGAACCTCATTGGTGTTCCGGTTCCTGCCGGTTTTACTATTACTACGGAAGCCTGTACTTTGTTCAATCAGGAGAGTGGTGATCATCTGAAATCCTTAATTGAAGATAAAGTAAAAGCAGGTATTGCTTCAGTTGAAAATATTATGGGTAAAAAATTCGGGGATAACGAAAACCCATTGCTTGTTTCCGTTAGGTCAGGTGCCAGGGCATCTATGCCGGGAATGATGGATACCGTATTGAACCTGGGCCTTAACGACCAGGCTATTGAAGGGATTTCACGCAAATCAGGTAATGAACGATTTGCCTGGGATTCATACCGCAGGTTTGTACAAATGTACGGAGACGTTGTTTTAGGAATGAAACCCGCCTCAAAGGAAGAAGAAGATCCTTTTGAAATCATTATTGATGAATTGAAAGAGGCTAAAAATGTTAAATTAGATACAGAACTCACTACTGAAGACCTCAAAGAGCTGGTATCAAGATTTAAAGCTGCAGTTAAAGAAAATACAGGACATGATTTCCCTGATGACCCCTGGGAGCAATTATGGGGAGCCATTTTTGCCGTATTTGAAAGTTGGATGAACGACAGGGCTATCCTTTATCGTTCACTGAATGATATCCCCGAGGAATGGGGAACTGCCGTTAATGTTCAGGCAATGGTATTCGGCAATATGGGTGAAAACAGCGCCACCGGAGTTGCATTTACCAGGGATGCAGGAAATGGTGAAGATATCTTCAATGGCGAATACCTGATCAATGCACAAGGAGAGGATGTTGTTGCCGGAATACGGACACCGCAACAGATTACCCTCGAAGGCTCAAAACGTTGGGCTGCCTTACAAAATATTGATGAAGCAACAAGAAGCTCTCAATATCCAT
>CAZVAY010000204.1:0-5350 GCA_964625265.1 uncultured Sphingobacteriales bacterium
CCTGATAAAAGTTATCCGTAAAAAACCTACTGGATAATGTCCATACTCCGGGCAACAAAATCGTTAAGGTCTCTGCCGGTCAGGATATTTTTCGACAGCCTGGCCAGGTCATACAATTGTTTGGCGATCTCTTTCTTTTCTTCCGGCTCTTTGGTATCCAGCACTTTTTTAACTAACCTGTGATTGGAATTGATCACCACATGATAGGTGGCAGGCATTTCACCCATCCCCGGCATTCCACCACCCATTTTCGACATTTCATTCCAGCGCCTGAGAAACTCATCCTCGGTAATTACAACCGGCTGGTCATCGGGGCTTTGTGCTTCTTGTTTAAGGGTAATCCTGTCGTTGTTGATCACTTCCTTAAAAACATCCATAACCTTGTCCTGCTCATCTTTGCTGAGCACCGATTCCCTCTTGTCACCTTTGTCAATCAAAACATCAACCGAACCTGAATCAATCCTCTTTATCTGTGTCTTCTCAAGCTTTTGTTCCAGTTTATTGATAAAATGGCTATCCAGGACATCATTTAAAATCAGTACATTGAAGTCTTTCTTTGTTGCACCTTCAATATAGCTGAATTGCTCATCTGCATCACTGGTATAAAGCCAGACAAGGTTTTCATCTTTGTCCTTCTGGTTGGCCTCAATTTTCTTTTGATACTCTTCAATGGTATAAAAAGCATTTTCTGTGTCTTTCAATAAAAGGAATTTCACAGCTTTGTCATAAAACTTGTCTTCAGAAAGCATCCCATATTTAATGAAAATTCCAATATCAGTCCATTTTTCCTCAAATGCTTTTCTGTCCTTTTTAAATAGTTTGTTCAATTGTTCAGCAACTTTCCTGATGATATAGGCACTGATCTTTTTTACATTGCTATCAGCCTGGAGGCTGCTACGGGACACATTCAGGGGAATATCGGGGGAGTCGATTACACCATGCAGAAGTGTGAGGAATTCAGGTACAATATCATCTACGGTGTCGGTAACAAACACCTGGTTGCTGAAAAGTTTGATCTTGTTTTTCTGCAGTTCCATATTGGATGAAACTTTGGGAAAATATAGGATACCGGTCAGGTGGAAAGGATAATCCACATTCAGGTGTATCCAAAACAAGGGTGGCTGGGAAAAAGGATAAAGTTCATTATAGAATTCAATGTAATCCTCGTCTTTCAGTTCAGCCGGCTGCTTGGTCCACATGGGTGAGGTGTTGTTGATCACACGTGGTTTTTCAACCTCTTTTTCAATTTCCTTTCCCTCTTTGTCTTTTTTGCCGGTTTTCTCCATCACTTTCTCGGTTCCGAAAATAATTTCGACCGGCATGAATTTATTGTATTTTTCAAGCAGTTCCTTTATTTTAAACTCATCGAGGTAATCTTTGGAGTCTTTGGAAATATGCAGAACAACCTCTGTCCCCCTTTCCGCTTTCTCTGTCTTTTCCATGGTAAAATCAGTACTCCCTTCACAAGACCATTTTACGGCTTCGGCATCTTTCTGATACGATTTAGTCAGAATCTCTACCTTGTCGGCTACCATAAATGAGGAGTAAAACCCAAGGCCAAAATGACCAATGATCTTATTGTTTTCATTTTGTTCGTATTTGGCAATAAACTCTTCTGCACTCGAAAAGGCAATCTGATTAATATATTTATCCAATTCCTCTTCTGTCATACCAATGCCCCTATCGATGATGCTCAGGGTTTTTTTCTTTTTATTGAGCTTTACCTCAATCGAAATATTGCCTAATTCTTCCTCGAATTCACCTTTTGAAGCCAATACAGTCAGTTTTTGAGTTGCATCTGTTGCATTGGAGATCAACTCCCTTAAAAATATCTCCTGGTCGGTATAAAGGAATTTTTTTATAATCGGGAAAATATCCCTGGTATCTACATTCAACACGCCTTGCTTCATAATCATTAATATTTATGTTAAACCATCTGTTATTTTATCAAGGGTCGGGGTTTACAAATATTTTGCCGTCAGGGAGTAGTGGCAAATTGTCATACACTCCTGTAATTTTTGTTAGTGGGGATCCCGTTCACCAAATACAAGCGTACCTACCCTGACCATGTTTGAACCTTCTTCCAGGGCAAGCCGGTAGTCATTTGACATACCCATTGAAAGGATGTTAAAATACTCCTGATCTGAAAAAAAACCGGCTTTAACCTGGTCGAACAAACTTTTCAGGTGCCTGAATTCAGCGCTTACAGTTGCCTGATCCTCAATATTGGTAGCCATCCCCATTAACCCGCACATTCTAATATCATCCAATTGTTTATACTCAGATGACCCCAATAAAACCAGAAGTTCCTCTTCAGAAAAACCAAATTTATGTTCTTCTTTGGCAATATGAACCTGGCATAGGCAATTAACTATCCTGTTATTTTTTTTTGCCTCTTTGTCAATAGCTTTGAGTAATTTAATGCTGTCAACAGAATGGATCAGATGCACTATGGGTACAATGAATTTTACTTTATTCGATTGAAGGTGTCCGATAAAATGCCAGCGAATATCATCGTGGGGAAAATCAATAGCACGCTGTACAAGCGCCTGCGCCTGGTTTTCACCAAAATCCAGTTGGCCAAGTCCGTAAAGCAATTTTATCCTCTCAACAGGCTGCCGTTTAGACACCGCAATTAGCGTAGCGTTGTATGATTCCAGTTGGGTTTTAAGATTGAAGTACGCATCCTTGTTAATCATCTTTTTATTTTTACAATGGAATGCAAATTTCTTGTTTATTTTGAAGTATGAAAAATTTATATACAGTAATTCTGTTTGGGGCCATCCTGTATGCCTGTTCAAATGATGGCCAGGAAAAACTCAATCATACGTGGTTGGTTCCCCATGAAAAAATGGCTGAATTTCTTGCAGATGCACAAATTGCTGAAGCAGAATTAAATGTAAACAAAGTTTTTGGCGATTCCAATATTCAAAAATCAGTTGATTATTACAATTACCTGTTTGAAAAACACCAGATATCCAAAGATGACTTTGTTAAAAGCATCAATTATTATCTCAAACATCCTGACGAACTGGAGAAAATCTACGAAAAAGTAAATGAAATATTATCCACCCAGGAGGGTGAAAAATGGTGATCAGTTTCTCCTGCCTAAAAAAATCATCACATAATATAACAAAGTAGCCAATGAAGCCAGGGCCGAAACCACATAGGTCATGGCAGCCCATCGAAGGCCATCCTTAACGGCAACCTGCTCCTGCGAATTTGTCAGGGAAGCCATTTCCAACCATTTTGTTGCCCTGCGGCTGGCATCAAATTCAACAGGTAAGGTGATAAAACTAAACACCGTTGTCAGGGCAAACATGAGGATACCTGCCAGCATCAGGCCAGGGAACCTATTGAGGAGTAAAATCCCGGCCAGGATCACCCAGGGAATAAACCTTGAACTGGCGCTGACAATGGGAACCAGGGCAGACCTGAATTGTAAAAAACGATAAGCTGTAGCATGCTGAATGGCATGGCCACACTCATGAGCTGCAATTGAGGCAGCTGCCACTGAATTGCCCTCATATACATCTTTGCTCAGACTGACGGTTTTGGTAGCCGGGTTATAATGATCACTAAGCATCCCTCTCGCAACAGTTACCTTTACATTATTAATATTATTATCACGAAGCATCTTTTCAGCCACCTCCCGGCCGCTTAATCGTGAACTGAGAATAATTTTACTGTATTTTTTGATTTTACTCTTAAACACCTGACTTACTATCAGGCTGGGAACCAGCACAACAATGATCAACAAAATATATCCGCTCATAATTATTTATTTTCTTGTGCCCTGTCCGTGCGCAAAATCAGTGCAAAATAATTAATCTGTAATCCTGACAGAACTAAAATTAGTGTCATTGATTTTTTCACCTAATCTTAATAACATTTGACTGCAATTTAAAAAAGTAGTTATATTTGCAAAGGATTTCAGCCTGTCTTATCCAAATCAAGATTTCAAAATAATTATCTGATAAGAGGATTCACCACGAACAATTTATTCATTATTAAACTATTGATTCATGTACACTGAAAGTGAGTTAAGAAACATGACAAAAAACGAAGTGAATGAAATAGCTAAAATGTTTCATGTCACTTATTACACCAGGTTAAAAAAAGAAGAAGTGATCCACAAAATCATGGAAAACCAGGCTAAACAACATGCCGTTAGCAGTCGTATAGTTGAACCCGGTGAAACAATTATTCAGAATGACAAACAAAGGATCCGCAGACGCAGGAAAAAGTTTGCACGGCCTTCGTCATACGATGAATCAAAACAAAAACCAGTTCCTGAAGCCTCTGAGCCACCGTTGCCTCCAGTCCAGGTTGCAGAAGAAAAATCTCCTGAAAAGACTCCGGAACAACCTGCATTTGCCCAGCCTGTTGCCAAATCACCGGAACCCACTGTTAATGACATTAAAAAACCAGTCTTTGAGGATGGGGCTAATGATTTTAATCTGGAGGATGGGACCATACTGACAGAAGGTGTATTAGAAATTATGCCTGAGAACTATGGTTTCCTCCGTTCGGTCGATTTTGATTATATGCCCTCACCCGATGATATTTATGTTTCACCATCACAAATCAAATTGTTTGGGTTAAAAACCGGGGATACCATTTTAGGTATGATCAGGCCACCCAAAGAAGGTGAAAAGTACTTTGCCCTGATCAGGCTCGAAAGAATTAACGGGATTGATCCATCTATTGTTCGTGACCGCATACCCTTTGAACATCTCACCCCATTATTCCCCAATGAGAAATTCACCATTACCAGTGACCAAAAAAAATATTCAACACGCATCATTGACCTGTTTTGCCCTATCGGCAAAGGACAGCGTGGGTTGCTCGTATCTCAGCCCAAAACAGGTAAAACAGTATTACTGCAGGAAATAGCCAATGGCATAGCCGCAAATCACCCTGAGGTGTACCTGATCATTTTACTGGTTGACGAAAGGCCTGAAGAAGTTACTGATATGGCAAGAAATGTCCGTGCAGAAGTTATTGCTTCCACTTTTGATGAACCGGCAGACAAACATGTCAAACTGGCCAATGTTGTCCTTGAAAAAGCAAAAAGGCTGGTTGAATGTGGACAGGATGTAGTTATCCTGCTTGATTCTATCACCAGGCTTGCACGGGCGTTCAACACTGTTGCACCCGCATCCGGCAAAGTATTGACAGGAGGTGTTGATTCCAATGCTTTACACAAACCAAAAAGGTTCTTTGGCGCAGCACGGAATGTTGAAAATGGCGGCTCATTAACCATTTTGGCTACAGCCCTGATAGACACCGGCTCCCGGGTGGGCCAAGCTGTGTTTTGAGAAATTTAAAGTACTGGGAATATGGAAAT
>CAZVAY010000205.1:0-5346 GCA_964625265.1 uncultured Sphingobacteriales bacterium
CTTGTCTCTTGTTATAACAATGCTGTAAACCTGCATATTGCCTGTCGTTGAAGCACGTGAAGCTGCAGCCAGGATTTCATCCAGTACAGCATCAGGAACAGGGTCTGGTTTATACTTTCTGATGGAACGGTGATTAAGAATAGTCTTGATCATAGCTTCTTTTATTTATTTTAATGAATTATTTTTTCAAATGTAAAGATTAACCATTGTAACTGAAAGTCAAAATATTTTATATAAAAATTCACAGGCAACTATCAGGCATCTGAAACCCTCTTCTGTAGAAAGTCAGAATCTTAATGAATTGAAAATTCGTTATATTTGACGAACTTATGATGCTATCCAAACCCTTGTTGTGAAAGGTTTTTTTAAATACCTGCCTGTATTTTTCCTACTTCTTCCACTGATATCATTTTCTCAAAAAGAAGTGAATACCTGGTATTTTGGTTATTATGCAGGCCTCGACTTTAATTCGGGTAGCCCCGTAGCGCTCACCAATAGCGGTATGTATGCTTATGGCGGCTGTGCCTCGCTAAGCAACGATTCGGGTAATATCCTGTTTTACACAAACGGTTCTACCGTTTACAATGCCAACCATGTCCCAATGTACAATGGCAACGGGTTGATGGGCGACTGGTACTACGGAAACTGGGGGCAATCAGTGGTTGCCGTACCCCGTCCGGGATATTCTACCTATTATTATATCTTTTCTATCAACAGAAATAACCCGAATAATACATACCCGGATGCATTGCGATATTCCAGGGTTTACATGGCTGACCAAAATGGTTTGGGATCAGTAAATTACAGGAATTATCCTTTGGCCACAAAAACTTTTGACTCAAAAATATCTGCGGTCAAACACCGTAACGGTACGGATTACTGGATATTGACCCATCTGGCCAATACCAATAAGTTTTATGCCTACCTGGTCACACAAGCCGGGGTAAGTACAACTCCTGTGATCAGTTCAACCGGTGCGACCCATTTTTATCCTTACACCTATTACTGGTGGAACGGCACCATGAAAATATCTCCGGACGGAAAACATGTTGCCACCTCAACAACACATTATTATAGCTATCCAAACAACTACGATTCCGTAGTGTGCGAGGTTTTTGACTTTAACGATTCATCAGGCGTAGTCAGTGGCGGATACCCACTGAAAGTGCCTAACCAAAATTATTTTTACTGGAATAGCTCCGGACTTGAATTTTCTCCGGATGGATCCAGGCTTTATGCAACCGACCATTCCGGGTTCTGGCCCGGTTATTCCCTTGATATTTACCAGTTCGACATGACAGCCGCTAGCCCGTCACAGGTTCAGAATTCCGTGCAAAAAGTGGCAACACAAGCCAATTCGTACTATTCGTTTTATTCGGGCAATATGCAATTAGGCCCGGATGGTAAAATTTATGTTGCCAAATATTACAACCAGTATCTTGGGGTTATCAATGCACCCAACCAACCTGGAAATGGATGCTGTTATATTGATACCGGGGTTTACCTGGCCGGGAAACGGAGTATGAACGGATTGCCAAACTTTGTTACTACCTGGTTTTATAAAAAAGTTTTTGAATGGGAAGACCTCTGCGAAGATGAAGCTGTTCATTTTACGATCAATAACACTTCCTGCCTCGATTCCGTCCTCTGGAATTTTGGTGATACAGCCAGCGGGGCGTTAAATACCTCAACACTACAGGCTCCTATTCATTATTTCAGCGAAGGTGGCAACTACAGTGTGAACCTTAAAACTTACAGAAAGGGCACTGTCAATTCAACCACTTATGTGGTCAGGGTTAAACCCAAACCCAAAATTGATTTTGCGATTAATGATACTTCACAATGCCTGAGTGGAAATTTGTTCAGCTTTTCCGACAGTTCCGGTATCATTAGCGGTTCACTGGATCAATACTTATGGGATTTTGATGACAACACTTTTGCCGATTCCGTTTCCGACACCAGTCATGTATATACCTCTGCCGGTCATTTTAATGTAAAATTAAAGATTACCAGTGAGCTGGGCTGTGCTGATTCCCTGGTAAAATCTCTGGATGTGCATCCAATGCCTGTGGCCTCTTTCAGCGTTAATGATTCGGTGCAGTGCCTGAACGGTAATAGCTTTAATTTGCAGAATAATACTTCGATATCGTCTGGAAGCATGACAAATTACTGGTATTTCCCCGACACAGTCCTGACCTCCGTTGACGACACCAGCTACACCTTCAACCAACCCGACACATTCAAGCTGAAGTTGATGGCCATCAGTGATCATGGCTGTCCTGACAGCGCATTTCTTAACCTTTACATTCATCCGTCTCCCGTGGCTGATTTCGCTGTTTCCGATACCGCCTTGTGCCTTTCCGGCAATTATTTCTATTTCACCGATTCTTCCTCCATAGCCAACGACACCCTGGTTTATTTGTGGGATTTCGATGACAACCAGACTTCATCAGATAAAAGCAAAGGACATAGTTATCAGTCAGACGGAGTGTATGCCGTTAAACATGTTGTTACCACCAGCCTGGGATGTAAGGACTCCCTGGTTAAAAGCGTTACGGTATATCCCCAACCGGATGCCTTATTCAGCATAAACAACAATGCACAATGCTTCAGTACCAATAGTTTTTTGTTTACTTCGACCAGCACTATCAACAACGGCAGCATGTATTATTCATGGGATTTTGGTGATTCGCTTTCAGCCACCGGCAGCCCTGTCACGCATAGTTACTCAACAGCAGACACCTACCGGGTCAACCTGATGGTTAATTCCGACCATATGTGCCTTGATTCGTTAACCAAAACCGTATATGTATTTAATTCACCGGTCGCTGATTTTAGCATCAACAATCCGGAACAATGTTTTAATGAACATTTATTCCAATTCACCAATAACAGCCAGATTGATGCAGGTAGCATGAGTTTTATCTGGAAATTCGGAGACGGTAACCTGTCGCTATCAGGAAGCCCTTCCCATACCTATAACAATCCGGGTCAATTTGATATTGAGCTTATCGCAATTTCCAACCTGGGATGTAAAGATTCATTAACCAAATCCGCAACACTCAACCCCTCTCCTGCTGCCAGATACAGTGTTAACGACTCCAACCAGTGTTTTGACCAGAATCAATTTGACTTTTTAAACCAATCTGTTATTCAGTACGGTTCTTTAACATATTTATGGGATTTTGGCGACAGCAGTTTAAGTACACTTGCTAATCCGGGTTACCGTTTCAGTGAGGACGATACTTTTCATGTAAAATTAACGGCTGTATCCGGAGCCGGTTGCCGTGATTCGGTATATCACAATATCTACGTTTTTCCATCTCCAAGGGCTAAATACGGGCTTAATGATTCCTCTCAATGTTTTGAACGAAACAATTTTATTTTCTACAACTACACCAAAATCAACTCAGGGTCCTTTAGTACGTTCTGGGATTTTGGGGATATGTCCACATCCACATTACATACACCTTCGCATCATTACAATTCTCCCGATACTTTTTCAGTAAAACTCATTGCCACTTCAAACCTGGGATGTACCGATACGATAGTCAGAAATACCATTGTACATGTCCATCCCATGCCTGTGGCTTCTTTTACTGTTGCTGATTCAGCTATGTGCCAATCCGGTAATTCCTTTGATTTTACCAATACATCTGCCATTAGCAATGGAACACTGAGTTATCTCTGGGACTTTGCCGACAGCAGTTCATCGGCCCTGGGCAGCCCAACACATAGCTTCCCGTTCCATGACACATTTTTCGTTAAAATGAAGGCCATCAGCGATTTTGGCTGTGTTGACAGCATGATACGGCAGGCTATCGTATTCCCTATGCCCCGTGCAGATTACCGTATCGACACCCATTCACTTTGCCTTAAAGACAATAGGTTCAGTTTTACCGGCCAAAGCACAATTCCCAGTGGCACAATCCGGGATTTCACCTGGGATTTCGGTGACGGCACATCTGAAACTTCACAAAATGCGGTACATTCTTACGGCCTGGCCGATACTTTCCCGGTTCAACTGAAAGTCGTATCAGCATTGGGTTGCCCGGATTCTGTCGTATATCCTTTGTATGTCAGGCCCATGCCTGTTGCTTCCTTCTCCATCACCGATTCGTCACAATGCCTGACTGGCAACAGTTTCCGGTTCAACAATGCTTCTTATGTCCTGCAGGATAGTATTTTCAATTATTACTGGAGCTTTGGGGACGGTGCTACAGATACGGCATCAAATCCTCAATATTCCTTCGCCTATTACGATACCTTTTCGACCCGGCTGATTGCAGTAACTAAATTTAATTGCCGCGACACTGCCTTTAGAGAACTTATTGTTTCACCCATGCCAAAAGCATTATTTACTGTTGATACAAATGCCCTTTGCCTGAGAGGCAACCAATTTAACTTTGCCGACCAGTCGGGTATAGCCTACGGAAGCATCAACGATTATCAATGGTTACTCAGCGATTCAACTACCTTTAGTTCGCCATCTGTTTCACATTCTTTTGGCCACTACGGTTGGTTTAGTGTCCGCCTCATCGTTACTTCCGACCAGGATTGCCCCGACACTTTTATTCACAAAATCAGGGTACACCCCATGCCCAAATCATCTTTTCAGCTAAACAAAAGGGACCAGTGCCTTGACAGTAACCTATATGCGTTAACCAACACAAGCAAAATTGATTCAGGTACGCTCACCTACCAATGGGATTTTTCGGATGGGAACACCAGTGTTTTGCCGTCACCACAGCACATTTATAAACATGACGGCACCTACCTGATCAGCCTCAAGTCTGTTTCTGATAAAGGATGTCTGGATTCAACCGGGCAAAATGTTATCGTTCACCCTATGCCTGTAGCATCATTTACCTATTCACAGCCATGCATTGATGAAAACATCTATTTTACCGATTCAGGTAAAGTTAAACCACCCGATATGATCAACCAATGGCTTTGGGATTTTGGTAATGGAACCTCAAATGTTCAAAATCCGGTGAATATGTATGACAGCCCCGGCAATAAAACAGTTTCTCTGGCAGTAATTACTGACTGTGGCTGCCGTCATGATACCGTCAGGCAGTTTATGATCGAGGATTATCCCGACACGCCCGGTATTGAATATGTCACAGTGAATGAAGGCGGAAACATAGAAATTTACTGGCAACCATCCTCTTTACACACTGTAACCGGCTATAAGCTTGAAAGAGCAAGGGATAATGGGGCTTTCTTCCCGATTGCCGCTTTTGATAAAAACACTTCTTCTTTTATTGACAACAATGTGTTAAGCTCGGAATCCTCTTACACTTACAGGCTCAGGGCCATTGACACCTGCCAGCATTACAGCAG